>CAZSFH010000102.1:0-9739 GCA_964606115.1 uncultured Planctomycetia bacterium
GCTTCCGGACAAATACCTCCAGCTGCTGAAAGAAGCTCCCTACCTGCACGGATAAAGAACCTCACGCTCTAATCTGACAACGCGAGAAGTTCGCACTCTCAGCATCTTTATCTCGGCGAAGGTCAAGGAAATTTCAGGAAGGGACGCCGAAAAGTACATTGGTGATGAAAAATGACATAGGAATTCCATCAATCGACAAAATAAAGAGGCCCGGTCTCGAAATCTTCGCAAACGGGCCGGTCTGCGGCGTCACCTCTCGTCGAAAATCCGGCCGGGTGTGGAACGTAGGAGGACAATAAAAGCAGAATGCGACTTAACGTTGCACCATCTTTCATCTATGCGGTTGCTTTCTTGAAATATTCAAGCACCCACACGTAGTGCGTTGCAGGAAATGAATGCCTGAACGGCATTCATTCTTTCAACCCGTAGAAGGGAGGATACGACCTTTTCGCCTCGTCACGCTAAGATAGGGTCCAAGGGGAATGGAAGTCGGGAAAGAACGAGTACCCGTTCCGCACGGAATGAGATCCAGAAAAAACGTTTACCACGCGAGATGGGCAAACGCTTTGTTCGCCTCTGCCATGCGGTGTACGTTCTGTCGAGTGCTGATGGCGGATCCTTCCTGGCGATACGCGTCGATCAGTTCCTGGGCAACGGCCTCGTGTGCGGGAATCCCCTGGCTCGTTCGGCGACTCTCGACCGCTTCCATGATCCAGCGAATGGCAAGACTGGTTTTCCGTCGAGGAGCCACTTCCATTGGAACCTGATACGTGGCACCACCTACACGCCGTGAGCGAACCTCAATCCGGGGTTTCACGTGTTCGACGGCCTGTTCGAAGGCTTCGATCAGGCTCTCGTCTTCATCAAGATCGACGTTATCCTGGAACCGATCCAGAGCCTTGTAAAAAATGTTCTGGGCCTTCGATTTCTTGCCTTCCTGCATGATGGCGTTAATAAAGATCGACGCCAGCTTGTTCTGGTATTTCGGATCCGGATCCAGATATTTTTCGTTGTAGCGGACAAATTTCTGTGCCATGGTAGTGTTGGATTACTCAGGTGACTTGGTTCCGTATTTCGAACGAGCCTGACGGCGATCTTCTACGCCCGCACAATCGTATACACCACGTACAACGGTGTACCGGACACCGGGTAAATCCCGGACGCGTCCCCCCCGGACGAGCACAATGCTATGCTCCTGGAGATTATGTCCTTCCCCCGGAATATAAGCCGTCACTTCCCGACCGTTCGACAGCCGAACCCGAGCAATCTTCCGGAGAGCGGAGTTCGGTTTTTTGGGCGTAATTGCCTTTACCTGCAGACAAACGCCGCGTTTCTGCGGACAACCTTCGAGGACGGGCGTACTGCTTTTCTGCTTCTTTTTCTCCCGCCCTTTTCGAACAAGCTGATTAATCGTTGGCATATGTCAAATCGTCTGGAACGAAACAAGATTGAACGTCACCACAGAAGGAAACCTCCATCCGTGGGTCATTCGAACAAGAATAGCCTACAAGACCCGGCTTCAAATATCAACCGATCCTTTTACCTTTCAACAGGATTAAATCGTCTTTTCCTCCCGGACCTGAATCGTTTCTTCCTCTTCTTCCTGTTCCACATCCCGCTCAACGGATGTCTTGAGGAACTCCTCAAAGCCGGTACCGGCGGGAATCATATGACCCAGAATCACGTTCTCCTTGAGCCCCTTCAGCGGATCTTCCGCGCTGGCCAGTGACGCTTCGGTCAGCACACGGGTGGTCTGCTGGAAGGACGCCGCGGAGATGAACGATTCGGACCGGAGAGAAGATTGGGTGATACCGAGGAGGACCGGTTCATAGTTTGCCGGCTTTCCTCCTTCCTCTCCAATTTTCTCGTTCTCTTCGGCAAGTTTGAATTTATTGACCACCTGACCCGGCAGAAACTTGGTGTCACCGGGCTCCTGAACTTTGACCATACGGAGCATTTGTGAAATCACGATTTCGACGTGCTTGTCGTTTACCGACACACCCTGAGACCGGTAAACGGACTGTATTTCGTCCAGGAGGTATTCGGCGAGGGCTTCCACCCCTTTAATCTCAAGCACTTCCTCCGGATCAAGCGGTCCGTCCACGAGCGGCTGACCGGCTTCCACTCGATCGCCGCCGTGCACCCGCATGTGTTTTCCGGGAGGAACGAGGTGTTCCGCCTCTCGTTCGGTCTTCGGATCGGTCACGATAATTTTTCGTTTTCCTCGTTTCTTTCCTTTCAATTCGACCACACCGTCAATCTTCGCCATAACGGCCGGATCGTCCGGGGTCCGGGCTTCGAAGAGCTGTTCCACTCGAGGGAGCCCTCCGGTAATATCCTGGGTTCCTCCCATTTCACGTGGTGTTTTCGCAAGCAGGTCTCCGGGGGAGGCTTTTTCTCCCTCTTCAACGGTGATATGAGCCTGCTCCGGAATAGTGTAGACCCCTTGAATTTCACCGTCTTCGTCTTTCAGGAGAATCTGCGGGTGCAATTCACCGGTGTGTTCGGTCACAATACGACGTGTAATATTGGTTGCCGGATCCACTTCTTCCCGCATCGTGACGTCTTTCTCAATGTCCTCATAGGAAACATACCCTTCTTCTTTCGCCACGATCGGAACGTTGTACGGGTCCCATCTGGCCAGGAGATCCCCTTCTTCAATCTCATCCCCTTCTTCCACGTGAAGCTCCGTTCCGGGGTCAAGAAGGTAATTATCGACCTCCCGGTCTTTCTCGTCGAGAATCAAAATTTCGGCATCCCGGTTGAGGGATACACGCTGATCTTCGTCATTTTTGGCCCAGTTCAGGTTATGATACTGGATATATCCGTCCTGCGAAGCGTGTACTTCGGACTCCTCGACACTTCGAGAAGCCGTACCGCCGATGTGGAACGTCCGCATGGTCAGCTGTGTCCCTGGCTCACCGATGGACTGGGCGGCGATGACGCCCACCGCCATCCCTTCCTCGACGAGTTCCTTGGTACTCAGATCCATGCCGTAACAGCGAGCACAGATCCCATCGGGTTCCTCACAGGTCAGGGGAGAACGGACCCGCACGGCGTCGTAAGCCATGTCTTCAATCTTCTGGGCAACTTCCTCTGTAATCAGTCCGTTCTCCTCCACGATAATTTCATCCGTCACCACGTCCCGAATGGTATCGCGCGCACATCGCCCGTAGATCAGATCCCGAAGCGGGATGCTCTCTTTGTCTCCGTAGTGCACGGAAGATTTTGTAATCCCGTTCAGGGTACCGCAATCGCGGGAACGAACCACGACGCTCTGAGAAACATCCACGAGCCGTCGGGTGAGGTAACCGGCGTCGGCGGTCTTGAGAGCCGTGTCCGCCAGACCTTTCCGTGCGCCGTGCGTGGACGAGAAATATTCGAGAACGGACAGTCCTTCCCGAAAGTTTGCTTTAATCGGTGTTTCGATAATGTCGCCGGAGGGTCGAGCCATCAGACCCCGCATGCCGGCAAGCTGTCGAATCTGATCGCGGCTTCCCCGGGCGCCCGATACGGTCGTAATATGGATCGGGTTGGGTGGTGTATCAGGATTGTAAGTATCCTCCTCCAGCCGGTTCATCAGGGACTGGGTCACCTGTTCGCGGGCATGTGTCCAGCAATCCACGATCTGGTTGAATCGTTCACCGGGGGTCAAAATCCCCTTCTGATAGTTTTCCTCAATCTTATCGACTTCTTTCTCGGCCTCTTCCAGAATTTCCTGTTTGTCGGTCGGACGAAGGAGATCCTTCACGGCAAACGACAGTCCCGAAACGGTGGACGCGTGGAAGGTTGTTTTCTTGAGCTGATCAAGGGTCTCCACGGTATCGGACTTACCGAGGCGCTTGGTACAGTCATGAATAATTTCGTTCAGCGCCCCTTTGTCCATCGCATAATTATAGAACGGGACCTCGTCGGGAAAGATTTCATTGAATTGAATTCGACCGGCCGTCGTGGTCAGCACGCCGTCGTCCGGTGTTCGAGGCCGTTCGTTCGGTCCCATGACCTCCATGTCCTCGTCCACGTTGACCTTGATGATCGTATGGAGATCAATCGTGTCCGAGTCGTACGCCAGAAGGGCCTCGTCAAAATCACTGAACATCTTCCCTTCGTTCTTCTGGCCTTCCAGGGAAATGGTCAGGTAATACGCCCCAAGGACCATATCCTGACTCGGCGTGGTAATCGGGTTCCCGTGGGCCGGAGATAGGATATTATGAGTGGACTTCAACATCGTGTGCGACTCCACCTGCGCCTCCCAGGAAAGCGGAAGGTGCACGGACATCTGGTCACCGTCGAAATCCGCGTTGTAACCGGGACAGACGAGCGGATGTATCCGGATGGCCTTTCCTTCAACAAGTTTGGGTTGAAAGGCCTGAATCCCCATTCTGTGAAGCGTGGGAGCACGGTTCAGAAGAACGGGATGATTCTTAATCACTTCTTCGAGCATGTCCCAGACGACGTCCTCTTCCCGGCGAAGCATACGCTTCGCATTCTTAATTGTGTCCGCTTTTCCCTCTTCCCTCAGTTTCCGAACAACAAACGGCTCATACAGTTCCAGGGCGATCTTTTTCGGCAGACCACACTCGTCCAGCTTCAGCTCCGATCCGGAAACGATCACAGAACGTCCCGAGTAATCGACACGTTTCCCGAGAAGATTTCCCCGAAAACGCCCCTGCTTTCCTTTAATCATGTCGGTGAGAGACTTGAGCGGACGGTTGTCCGACCCGGTCTGAGGACGCTGGAGACTGCTGTTGTCGAAAATTGCGTCCACGGACTGCTGCAGCATTCGTTTTTCGTTTCGAAGAATAACTTCCGGCGCCTTCAGCTCCTTCAGATGCTTCAGCCGGTTGTTCCGACTGATCATACGCCGGTAGAGGTCGTTCAGGTCGGACGTCGCAAAGTTACCACTGTCAAGAGAAACCAGCGGTCGCAGGTCAGGCGGAATGATTGGCAGAACGTCCAGAATCATCCAGGTCGGATCGTTATCGGATTGATCGAGCGCCTGGAGAATCCGAAGACGACTCGTAATCCGCTTGATGGTCTGTTTAGATCCGGTTTGCTTGAGCTCCTCCCGCAGATCCTTGATCGTCTGTTTGAAGTCCATGGTGTCCAGCAGAGTCCGGACCGCTTCAGCCCCCATACTCGCTTCAAACAGGTCCCCAAATCGTTCAACGTAATGATTGTACTCCTTTTCGCTGATAAGCTTTTTTCGCTGTAGTTTCTTGGCGGCCTCCGGATCCCGCTTCGCGATTTCCTCCGTTTCCGATTCCGTGACCACAAAATCCTGATAGTAGACGATACGCTGGAGGTTCGAATTTTTCATCCCCAGTATGTTTCCAAGCCGGGACGGGATCGTTTTGAAAAACCAGTAGTGTACCACCGGCGCTGCAAGGTCCACGTGCCCCATCCGTTTCCGGCGGACGCGAGAGAGTGTAATTTCCACGCCGCAGCGGTCACAAACCAGACCCTTATATTTGATTCCGCTGTACTTCCCGCAGAAACACTCCCAATCCTTTTCCGGGCCAAAAATCCGCTGGCAGAAAAGGCCGTCCTTTTCCGGTCGGAACGTTCTGTAGTTGATGGTTTCGGTGTTTTGGACCTCCCCATAGGACTGCGAGCGAATGTCCTGAGGAGAAGCGAGCCTGATCTTCACCGACTCGTAATCGTTAATACGATCGTAGAATAAATCCATGTCTTTTAATTACAAATTACAAATGAACGGATAAAATGAAAAGTCGGATTTCACGCAAACCGTCCCGTTTCTCCACCCGATGTTTAGAGGGACTCCTTCCGTTTATTCAGTTCAAGGTGAAGGCAGAGCCCCTGAAGTTCCTTGGTCAGAACCTCAAAGGACATCGGGGTTCCGGGATCGAGCGAATTCTTCCCTTTCACCATCGACTCGTAAATTTTCGTCCGGCCGTCCACGTCGTCACTCTTGACGGTCAGAAGTTCCTGAAGAGTGTTGGCGGCACCGTACGCTTCCAGTGCCCAGACCTCCATCTCCCCGAACCGCTGACCTCCGTAACGAGCCTTACCACCGAGGGGTTGCTGGGTGATCAGGCTGTACGGACCCGTAGCTCGGGCGTGAACCTTATCGTCGATCATGTGTTCGAGCTTCATCATGTACATATAACCGACCGTAACCTCCTGATCCATCGGTTCTCCGGTTCGGCCGTCATACAGCACGGACTTCCCGTCTTCAGGGAGCCCCGCTTCCTTCAACTCTTCCGAAACAACATCTTCGTCCGCGCCTGCGAAAATGGGAGTGACGTAGCGTCGGTCAAGCTCATCAGCGGCCCATCCAAGATGCGTCTCGAGAATTTGACCAATGTTCATTCTGGACGGAACGCCCAGCGGATTGAGTACCATCTCGACGGGCTCACCACTGGGCAAGAACGGCATGTCCTCCTCCGGAAGAATCTCGGCCACAACCCCTTTGTTCCCGTGACGACCGGCGAACTTATCACCGACCTTCAGGTTTCGGACGTCGGCCACTTTGACGGTTACTTTTTCAAGAACACCGGTGGGTAATTCATCACCGCGGGTCAGCTGGTTAATTTCTCGGTCCCGCTGGACCTCGTATTTCTCGATGTCCTGGTAGAAATCCATCAGGATCTGCTCCGCCTGATTCCGGTCGTCGTCCTCGTCCAGACGTAATGTATCGAGGTTCAGAATTTCCCGGAGCTCGGAGTAGGTCGACGCGTCTCCGTCCTCCGAAAAGTCAATGTCATCCACCACATCCTTTCCAAAACGGTCACGGAGTTCCGAAATAAGCTCGTCCAGTTCATCGCTCACGAGGTTTCGGAAATCGGATTTGATCTTGCGGGTCTTCTTCCGGATCTCCTCCGATTCCTCGTCGGAGAGGTCCACTTTCCGCTCAAAGTGGTTGGTTTCGATCACAATCCCCTCCACGCCTGAATCCACCCGGAGCGACTCATCCTTCACTTCCTCCCCGGCCTTTCCGAAAATGGCGTTCAGAAGTTTTTCCTCCGGGGATTCCTCCGTCTGGCTTTTCGGAGCCACTTTCCCGACGAGAATATCGCCCGCTTCCACGTGCGTTCCGATCTGGATGATTCCCTCTTCATCAAGCGTGGAAAGCTGATATTCACTGATGTTCGGGATATCGCGGGTAAACTCTTCACGGCCCCGCACCGTTTCTCGTGCTTCGACCTCGAACTCCTCAATGTGGGTCGTTACGAATTTCTCATCCTTCAGGAGGGCCTCACTGATCACGATGGCATCCTCGTAGTTGTAGCCTTCCCATGGCAGGAACGCAACGAGCAAATTTCGACCGAGGGCCAGTTCCCCATTACTGGTTGCGGCCCCGTCGGCGATCACCTCGCCTTCTTTTACCTCGTCGCCCTCCTCAACAATCGGTCGCTGGTTGAGGGTGTGTCCTTCGTTCAACTGGTGGAACTTCCGGAGCTCGTAACTCCGATCTTCGATCTGAATCTCGTCAGCGGTGACCTTTTTGACCTCCCCGCCTTCTTCCGCGTGCTGAAGCATGTTGGAATATTTTCCAACATGTTTTTCCATGCCCGTGCATATGAGCGGGGGTTCCGTATTTAGAAGCGGTTCCGCCTGGCGCTGCATGTTGGACCCCATCAGAACACGGTTTGCATCGTCGTGTTTGAGAAAAGGAATTAGACTGGCGGAGACCCCGACGGTCTGGTTCGGGGCAACGTCCATGTAATCAACGTCTTCCGATTTCACAAACTGCATCTCCCCATCCACCCGGGCCAGTACTTCGTCTTCCTTAATATTTCCATCCTCGTCCAGCTCCACGTCAACGCTGGCCATGACCTTACCTTCTTCCTCACTGGCCTTGAGATGTTCAATTTCACCGGTCGCCGTACCGTCCTCGACAACCCGGTAAGGCGTCACGAGAAACCCGTACTCATCCACGTCCGCGTAAATCGCAAGGGAGGTAATCAGACCAATGTTAGCTCCTTCCGGCGTCTCAATCGGACAGATTCGACCGTAGTGAGACGTATGGACGTCCCGTACTTCGAACCCGGCTCTTTTTCGATTCAGTCCCGAAGGACCGAGTGCACTAAGCCGACGCTGGTGGGTCAGCTGGGAGATCGGATTGGTCTGGTCCACTACCTGGGAAAGATCACCCCGGGCGAAGAAATAATCAATGGCGGACGAAATTGGCTTGGCGTTTATCAGCGACTTCGGTGAATCTTCCCCCTGCTGTTCCATGTTCAGACGATCTTCGACGCTACGCCGGAGACGAAGGAAGCCGATTCGAACCTGTTCCGCACAGAGCTCATCAATGGTTCGAACACGCCGGTTTCCGAGGTGATCAATATCGTCCGGCTCGCCGTCCTCGTTTCGAAGCTTCATGATATATTCGACGGCGTTCTCAATATCTTCGGGCCTGAGCGTCTGGTGGTCCTCCGGAACATCCGTACCGAATTTACGATTAATCCGGAACCGCCCCACTTTTCCAAGCCGATACCGGCTGTCGTCATAGAACCGATCGTCGAAAAGATTTTTCGCTTTGTCGAGTGATTTCGGCGATCCGGGGCGGAGCTTTCCGTAGAGAAAAATTAGAGCGGCCTCGTGATTATTGACGTCATGTTCTTCCTTAATTGGACCAAGCTTTTTCCGCTCTTTTTCGAGGGTATTCAGAATAAGCGGATCAAGCCGCCCTTCCTCCCGCGGTGAAATCACTTCGAGCTCTTCGATGTTTTTTCCGAGAATATGCTCGGCGGACGCCGATTTAATCTGATACCCGGCCTCTATAATCGTCTTGCCGGTTTCCGGATCTTCCACCGGAGCTACTGTGCGGAGATCAATCAGCTCCTCCGGTTCCGTGTCCTCGTCCAGCTCAATCGTTTCCGTCGGAGCGTAGAACGTACGGATCAGTTCCTCGTCCTCCGCGAGGTCGGGCTGAAACGCTTTCAGGAGTATGGTCGCCGGAAACTTTCCGCTCTGATCAATTCGGACCCGAAGCAACTCCTGTTTCGAAACCTGGAATTCGATCCAGGATCCACGTTCGGGAACGATCCAACAGGATTGATACAGGGAATCCCCTTTCTCTTCCTCCATAAAATCAACACCCGGGGAACGGTGGAGCTGTGAAACAATCACTCGATCGGAACCGTTCACCACAAAATGTCCCCCACCGAGTATCAAAGGCATGTCCCCGAGATACACATCCTCCTCGACGGTTTCATCCTCCATTTCCATCCGCAACCGGACCTTCAACGAAACACCGTAGGTGAGGCCGAGCATCCGGCACTCCTCCGGGGTATACCGGGGCTGTCCGAGTTCGTAATGGACGTAATCCAGCTTGGTTCCCCCATCGTAAGACTCGATGGGAAACGTTTCCTGGAGAATCGCCTCAAGACCTTTGTTTTCGTCGCGTTTGCGAGGCGGGACATCCTTCTGAAGAAAATCCCCCCAGGATTCCAGCTGAATGCGCGTAAGATGCGGAATATCTAATGCGAACGATTCAGTTCCGGTATTTACAAGTTCCATGTTGCGGTCAGGAGTTGAGAAAATGAAAAATCGTCATCAGTTCGGAAAACCCCTCGCTTTGTGTCGTTACTTCAGCGACACGTCCGCGCCGGCGTCTTCGAGTTCCTGTTGCATTTCTTCGGCTTCCTCTTTCGGAAGACCCTCTTTCACAGTGCTCGGCGCATCGTCCACGAGAGACTTGGCTTCTTTCAGCCCCAGGTCAGTTTCACCTCGCACGGCTTTAATCACCTGGATTTTCTGCTCGCCAAAGTCC
>CAZSFH010000103.1:0-9698 GCA_964606115.1 uncultured Planctomycetia bacterium
ATCATAATGCAGCAGGGTACGATCAGGGGGATCGGCCTGTTCCGGTTGTTTCAGGACGGCCCGGATATCGTGACCATCGATGCGCCGGTCATCGGGAAGATCTTCGCCCGCCAGGCGGGCGAACGTAGGAAGCAGATCCATCAGGGAGGTGACGGCATCGCTCTGCGAGCCGGCCGGAATTCCGTTCGGCCATTGTGCGAGGAACGGGACGCGGACCCCCCCCTCGTAGACCTGGCCTTTTCCTCCGCGGAGCGGTCCGGTTTTTCCAACCTGCGGGCCGTTGTCCGACGTGAAGATCAGCAGGGTGTTTTCGAGGAGGTCCTGTTCGCGCAGGGCGGAGACGATGCGGCCGACGCTCCAGTCAATTTCCTCAACCGCGGCCGGATACAGGAAGTCGCTGCTGGGTTTGTCGCCCTTTTCAATCTGATTGAGTTTCTTCTTTGCATACCGTTTCCGGAACGCCTCGGAGGCGCGCAGGGGCCGGTGCGGCATGGAATGAGGAAGGTACAGAAAGAACGGCCGGTCCTCCTGTCTGTTGATCAAGGACACCGCTTTTTCCGTGTAGCACTGGGTCAGCGTGGATAGGGACGGGTTGATCTCAATTACCTGGTTGTTGTGAAGCAACGGCAGAAGGGGGAAATTGTATTTTTCAGGATGGGTCGGCGGGTACATGTCATGGCTGTAGGGAAGGCCGTAAAACTCATCGAACCCGTGGCGGGTCGGAAGAAAGGGACGCTGGTCTCCGAGGTGCCATTTGCCGACGCAGTACGTTTGATACCCGGCACTGCGCAATAACTCGCCGGCCGTGATCTCTTTCGGGTTCAGCCCTTTTTCGTCGCCGGGAAACAGGGTGGAGTGTTGCACGCCGGTGGCGAGGTCGATTCGTCGCGGGTAGCTTCCGGTCATCAGCATGGCACGGGCGGGCGTACAGTTTGGTGCCGCGTAGAAGTCCGTGAGTTTGATGCCTCGTTCCGCGATCCGGTCGATGTTCGGTGTGTTTACGTACGACGGTTCAGCGCCGTAGCTTCCCAGGTCGCCGTATCCGAGGTCATCGGCAAAGATCACAATGATGTTCGGACGTGGAGGGGAAGATTTCTGGTCGTCCGGCGCCGCGAAGATCGAACCGGATAGCAGTAGCAGGGCGATGGTCGCGAAATACAGCGGTGGGACGGGCGGACCGATTGATTCTTGATTAACGTTTTTGGTTGGGTAGCCGGCGTTCATTGTTTGCGGGTATCATGATAAAGAAATGAAGTTCGAATTCACGGTATGAACAGAAACATGTTCTTCTTTTATTCCAGTCGATCCTGCTTTCCGTTTGAGATCGTATTCTTCAACGTTTCTTTTGCTCGTTCGATGAGCCCGGCCGGGGGATACGTGTGAAGTGTTGAGAAGCCGGTCAGAAACCAGCCCGATATCGCAAGCGTTGTATTCGGAATCGTTCGTTCAATGGTTCGGCCTCCTTCAACGGTTACGGTGACTTGCTGGGTCAGGGGCGGCATGCATGCCAGGACAAGCAGTGTAAATCCCACGAATACGAGGATCGGAGCAAGGTAAAAGTGTGTTCGCCACCATCGATGGACGGTATCGATCAATCTTATCGGAAGGCCCACAAGAAAACAGCATACGACGGTCACCGCCGAGAAGAACACGGCAAGAATTGGTTGAAAGAAGGTCATTCCAAAAAATAGATCGAAACCTCCCTGATAGTCCAGCAGTGCAAAAAACATGTACAGCAACACCAGTACGGTTCCCGTGATGATTACCTGAGAAATCATCAAAGATATTTTCCGCAAAGCGTATAATATTTTTTTGATCATGCCCTGGAGATCAAAATACAGTCCGATTCCGTTCTCGTCCGGTCCGACGGGTATAAATTGAAGTGATCATCAATGGTTGACGAACGAATTGAAACCTGATCCCGGTCATTTTTTTCTGACGAGCAGGTGCTGATTTGTAATCGCCCGCGTGATCATTCGTATTTTCATTCGAACTTCCGGATTGGGATGATTACGATTCTTTTTAAGATCGTACAATGCCGGGGCGCCGAGCTGAATGAGTGATTTTTGTGCACGTCGCCGGGTGCGGTACGCGTTTGCTCCAAGGTCCTTGATCAACTGTTTGATCCGCTGTTCTTTTTCTGGTTTGCACGGCTGTAAATCTTCCTCGAGAATTTTCTTGCTCCTCTGATCCATCCATGCAAGCAGGCCCTGTTTCGACACCCGCTGTTCCGAAACGAAAAGCAGGCGAAGGGAAGTTAAGTTACCGAGATGCCTGAGTCCTTGATCCGTCACCTGCGTGGAGGACAGACCGAGCTTTCGAAGGGAGGTGAGTTTGTTGAGATGTTTTGCTCCTTCATTTCCGATGTTCGTATGCCACAGATCCAGGGAACGAAGCTGAGAAAGATCGGTCAGATACCGAATCCCCTGATCTCCCACTTCAGTACTCATCAGTTTCAGCTCGCGCAGTGAGGTTTGGTCACTCAGATCATGGAGCCATGGAGGGACCGATTCAGTTTTCGAGGGGGATGTCAAACGCGTGGTTGATCCGGTTGGTTAAATTTGCCACGGATACGGTAACGGCCAGCTCGACGAGTTCCCCGTGCGAAAACGTCTGTTTCAGGTCATTGACCGCTCCCTCGGTGACGTCGGCGTTCCGGGTGAGTTCCTCGGCAAACCGGAGAACGCGTTTCTGGGTCACGTCGTACGCGTCACTCGATTGGTACTGGCCCAGATCCTCGATCTGCTCGTCCGTCAATCCTGCCTCCCGACCGGAGGCTGAGTGGTGGGTCAGTCAGTATTCACAATCGTTGACCTCGGAGGTTTTAAGGTATGCCAGTTCGACGTATTCCGGGTTCAGTTCAAACTCTTCGAGCGCTCCCATCGCGGACATGACGGCGGACAGACTGGCCGAGCTATTGCCGAGGACTTTGACGAGGTTCAGAACATCGCCGAACTTGTTCTCCACCGTGCGGTAAATATCCGCGACGGATCCTTCGGCTTCGTCGGGTTCGATGTAGGGAATACGGGCAGACATGAGCGGTTCTCCATGGAAACAGTGAAAGAGGTCACACGAGAAAGATTTTTTTCTGGAGGTCAAGCGTATCAGTTTGGGATCGGTCAAGCGTTCGACCGGTTGTAATTTGCTTTCCTACTTCGCGGTTTCCTCTTGATCCGTTCCCGATCCGGGATCGTCGGAAGAACGTTTCCGTTGCTCATGAGCTGGTCGAAGACGGATGGTCTCCTGTGCATGGCGGTGGATGGAAACGGCACCGCGAGCGGTTACATCAGGCGTACCGCCAGAACAATAGCCGCTAAGTTCGATCAGAAACGCATGGGGGTAACGGTTTTAATGGCTGCACGAGATGCCCGAAACGTTCCAGGTGAAGATTAGCCAATGGTCATACGAAAATCAAGTGAGTACACCCCGATGGTCCGTGGACCGTTTGGGGAATGTTACGGAGTGAATACCCTCAACACGGATTGCTCTCCGTCGTGGTAGTGCATAAAATACAGGTTCGTCGAATTTGTAAACGAACGGTGCTGAGCATGACCGTCTGTGTGGGGACGTTGTCATTTCGATTTGTCGTTCTATTGTTTTAGCTATTCGGAGGCTGATATGTCGGTGAAAAACATTCTGGTCATTGTTGGTGATTACACCGAAGATTACGAAATCATGGTTCCGTACCAAACGTTGCGCGTGGTGGGTCACGACGTGGACACGGTCTGTCCCGGCAAACAGAAAGGGGATCGAATCATCACCTCCATTCACGATTTTGAGGGCGAACAGACCTATTCCGAAAAGCGCGGTCATTATTTTACACTCAACACGTCCTTCGACGACGTGGATTCGGACGCGTACGATGCCCTGATGCTGCCCGGTGGACGTGCGCCCGAATACGTTCGGGTCAATTCCCGGGTTCAGGAAATCGTGCGGGCGTTTGATCGAGACGACCGACCGATTGCCGCCATCTGTCACGGAGCCCAGATTCTGGTCGCGGCCGATGTGCTCGAGGGCCGTTCCTGCAGTGCCCTTGAGGCCTGTGCACCGGAGGTTCGTGCGGCAGGGGGCGAATACGTGGACGTGGGAGAGACGGGAGCCCACGTGGACGGGAACCTTGTGACCGCGCCGGGATGGACCGCCCAGCGAGAATGGCTGAGCGAGTTCCTGAACGTTCTCGGGACGGAAATATCACCGTAGAGCGGAATTTTCCTCAAGACTTCCGGAGCATCCGGCGACACAACTCCTTGCGGGTACCCCGGTGAACCCCTTGACGCTACACGGGAGAGGTCGTCACTTCCACAGGTCAATTTGTTGGATCTTCCATCCAGCGCTGGAGTGTTCCATGGGGTTCATTTTCTCATCGGTGGCAGCATGACAGCGTGAGGGGGTCGAAGTGTTCTGCTGACGTTGGCAGCCGCGAGGTCGATCCGTTCTATTTCGGGGTCCGAAGCTTCATCTGTTCGATGGACAGGGTGTTGTCTTCAGCCTGGTATCGGAGCAGCACGTGGGAGGCGGCGTCCGACGGAGGGCTGATCACAAAGATTATCTGGTTGTTTCCGTTGGTGATCTGTTGCACGACGGGTCGGAGGTATTCCGAAATATCGGTTTTCGAGCTCATCTTGAGTCCCTCCCGAAGTTTTTTCAGGAAGCGGGTGATCTGGGAGCTTCCATCGGGAGCGCCAAGTATTTGTTTGGCTTTCTCGTAATTCTGGTTCTGGAGATGCTTCAGCAGTTTTCGGGTCTGTTTCGTTCCGGTTCGAACTACGTCCGTTTTTTCCGTGTGTTTGACCCGCAGGGTGACGTGGGTGATCCGGAGCGTGCCGTTCCGCTGACGGGCTTTGATCTGTACGCTTCCGCCTCCCAGAATCGACAGCGTGTTGCTGTAGGTCAATCCCGTTTTCGTTCGATAGGCTCCGCTGCCCGTCGAGCGTAGTTTTTTTTCGCCCGAAATCCGGCGGCGCAGGTTTTTGAGGAGTTGATCGAAGGAGTTTCGGGACCATTTTTTTCGTACCGGTGCGTCCAGCTGCTTATACGCTTTTTGAAGTCGCCCATTGCGGACGTGGCCCAGGAAGGTTTGAACGAGTCGATCTCCCCTGTTCCGAATTTGATCGAAGACGTCCGTGCCGTCTTCGTTTTTCGTTTCGGCCGATTCGACGTCTCCCTTTTTCTCCTTTTTTTCGGATGACGTTGAGGGTGGAGACGAATGGTCACAGGCCCACAGAACCGAGAGAGGGAGCAGTATAATAAGAACGACAAGCGTCCGCCCTGTCATCGCACTATCAAAATGCCCCCCATTCTTGCTCGCCGGGTAGCCAGTGGGAGGGACAGATCCAGCGGAACATCTTTGCAAATTCCCGCGAATCCTTGAGGTTCTCCTGCGACTTTTGCTTCATGTTTTTGAATGTCGTTCCGAACTCCTTCTCGATGAATTCGTTCGCCGCTTTCCGGCGTTCTTCGTCCGTGGAAAAGGTGGAGCGAATCTTCCGAAGCTCTCCCGGGTCCAGCCAGACTCCGCCGCAGGCCGGACACTCGTCGATTTCCACTTCCTTGTTAACGGAATAAAAACGCTGAACCAGCGAGGCCTCAACGCAATCGGGACAGGTTGTGTCATCAGCTACCTCCGCGTCCTCAGTGGCTTCCCGGTCCAGTTCAACCAGCTCTTTTCCGGCCGAGTCCTGTTTTTGATCAAAGTGCCCGAGTTCCCAGTTTTCGAACCAGATTCCTCCGCAACCTCCATCGCAGACATCCACGTCAACGTCGTCAACGGATTTCGCGGTCAATTCGTTTCCACAGGCGGGACATTGCATGTTTGAAGTTCCCCGGAGCACGACGCGAATGGATTCGAATGAGGTTCGTCGTCTAACGCATCTCAATCGTCCTTCATTGTAAATATACGTGTTCAGGGGGTGGGTTACAAAGAAATTTTCCGTTCGTGCGCCACCTTTTCAGATGGAGGGCGTGAAGTGAATCTGGGTTTGATCCTTTTTATAATGCATCCGCTCCAGGAGACTCCTGAAAAACGCTCGCTGACGTTGGAGGGAGGATGCGTATTTCTCGCGTTGTCATCCTGGAAACAGAAGGTTCCATCGCACGTCGATGAAGGAATTCTCCGGCCCTTCAACGGTTTGTCGTGAAACGGTCATTGAACGCTCGGATTCCTCTTTTTGAACAAGCCGATGAATCTTGAAGAACTTCAGAACATCACGCCGGACGAACTCAACCGGGAGGAGGCGGAAGACGTCATCGACCAACTTCGTGAGACCATCCGGTACCACGATCGGAAATATTACGCGGAGGCGGATCCGGACATTCCGGACCGGACCTACGACCGGTTATTTTCCACACTGCAGGATCTCGAAGAAGCGTTTCCTGAATTTCACGACGAGAATTCTCCGACGCAGCGGGTCGGCGCCGAGCCGATAGACGAGTTTGAGTCGGTCGAGCACTCGGTCCCGATGCTCAGCCTGGCGAACGCGTTCGACGACGAGGAAATCGACGAGTTTTTCCGTCGTGTTCGGGAGGGACTTGAGCGATCCACGATCCCGGATATGATCGTGTCCCCCAAGATCGACGGCACGGCGGTGGAACTGGTGTACGAGGACGGTTCGTTCGTGCTCGGTGCCACCCGGGGAGATGGGGAGACGGGTGAAGACGTGACGGAAAACCTGAGAACCGTTCGATCCATTCCGCTCGTGCTCGACGATAGCGAGGTGGACGTGCCGGACGTTCTCGAGGTCCGGGGGGAGGTGTTTATCGGCAAGCAGGAGTTCGAGGAGCTCAATCAGAAACTCCGGGACGAGGGAGAGGAACCGTTTGCCAATCCCCGGAATTTGACCGCGGGAACACTTCGCCAGCTTGATCCGAAGGTGGTTGCCGATCGACCGCTGGACATTCTGATTCACGGGTTTGGACGGGTGGAAGGGTTCGATTTTGAACAGGAACACGAGGCCCTTGAGCACGTGGAAGAACTCGGGTTCAAAACCGTGCGATCACACTCGACCCTCTGTCACACACCGGACGAGGTAAAGGAAGCATACGAAAACCTGCTGTCGGATCGCGAGGCGTTTCCATTCGAAGTGGACGGCGCCGTCATCAAGGTCAACCGGATGCCCCTTCGCGATCAGCTCGGTGCTCGCGCCCGGAGTCCCCGCTGGGCGATTGCGTACAAATTTCCAGCCGAGGAGGCGATGACCCGGCTCAAGGATATTGAAGTGCAGGTGGGACGGACCGGTGCCCTCACACCGGTCGCCAAGCTGGAACCCGTTCAGGTGGGTGGTGTTACGGTGTCCAATGCCACCCTGCACAATCCGGACGAAATTGAGGAAAAGGACGTTCGTATCGGAGATCAGGTCCGGGTCCGCCGTGCGGGCGACGTGATTCCGGAGGTGGTGGCTCCCATTCCGTCCGAGCGGACGGGTGACGAGAAAACGTTTACCATGCCGGACCGGTGTCCGATCTGCGATCACCCGGCGGTCAAACCACAGGGAGAGGTGGTGCCGCGGTGTGAGAATTTCTCCTGTCCCGCGCAGCGGAAGGCGCGTATTATTCATTTTGCCAGTCGAGGAGCGCTGGATATCGAGGAGCTCGGCGAGAAACTGGTGGACGAGCTCGTGGAAAAAGAGCTGGTGCAGAACCCGGCTGACCTGTACGACCTGACGAAAGATGAGCTGCTGGACGTTGAGCTTCTCCGGAACGACGACTACGTGACGATTCGACGGGAGACCGAACACCCCCGTGTGGGAATGATTCTCAAGGCCGTCGATCCGCCCGGGGTGGGAGACAAGACCATCCTGAAGCTGGCGAATCGGTTTTCATCCATTGCCGATCTGCTCGAGGCGAGCGTAAAGGAGTTGAAAGCCGGCGGGATCAGCGAAACGAAAGCCATAAGTCTGCACCGGACGTTTCAGGAGGATCAATGGCGAACCGAGCTCCGGGAACGAGCCGAGCATCCCGATCGTGCGGAGGCGGAGGTCGGAAAATCCCTGTACAACTTTCTCGAGGCGCTGGAGGAAGCGAAACAGACCACGCTGGCCCGATTTCTGAACGGTCTCGGCATCCGGTTTGTCGGCCAGACGACCGCCAGCCTGCTGGCCCGGGAGCGGGGAGACATTGAATCCATCATGGATGCGTCCCCCGAGGAACTCGAGCAGATACGGGACGTGGGGGAAAAGGTGGCCCGCGAAATATCCGCGTTTTTTGACGATGAAGGAAACCGGGAGATGGTATACCGGCTTCTTGACGCGTCGTTCCGGGAGCAGATGGAAACCCCGGACGTGCACGAGGAGCAGCCGCTTGAAGGGGAAACGATCGTGTTTACCGGAGCGCTGAACGACTTCACGCGGAACGAAGCCAAAGAGGCCGCCCGTGAGTGTGGAGCTCGGGTGACGTCGTCCGTCAGCGGAAACACGACCCGTCTCGTCGTGGGCGAGAACCCCGGCTCAAAGTACGACGAAGCCCGGAACCGGGACGTGGAGATCTGGGATGAAGAGCAGTTCCGGGACGCGATCGGACGGTAGATTCGGACTCAAAATATATTCATGACGAGAAGAATCTGTAAAGGGCGACCGAGGGAAATTTCGCGACCTTTATAGGCCCCCCTTTTCATTATTACAGGACGCTCGTAGTCGATCCTTCTGGTAATATGATCATTCCTTTTGAACCCTGGGTTCAAAACATTGAACCTATCGTTCAACAGCGTTAACTCATTTTACAGCAAGCCGGTTCGAGAAAGGGAACGTGCTCGGCAGCCGAGAGCTAAAGCAGTACGTGGAAGGTTCGGGTTCGACCGCGGCAAAAACCGGGTTTTTCCCTGATGCTTTTTTTCGGCCGGGACCTGAGTGGAACGTTCCCGCCTTGCGGTTTCGTTAAAATTTCCCGTCACAGGGCGAACGCTATTTCTGGTATGCTTTTTGCTTTTTGTATATCCTGTCTTCATGATCCGAATCTTTTATATTCTCTTATTACTGAGAAGTCCGATGATCAGGCGATTCGAAACGAAGAAGCAGAACGACACGTCCGACGGGGATGAACGTTTCGAGGAGGATCTCGAGCACGCCCTTGATTGGACGAATGAACCCCAGCCGGCCCGGGATGCTCTTGAACGGTACCGGTTAAAGCGGGCTCTGAAAGAAACAAACGGAACGGTCACGGACGTAGCTCGTATCTGGGAAGTGACCGACCGTGCGGTATACAAGATGTGTTACAAGCATAATCTAAAGCCGGACCAGTTCCGCGACGAGTGAGTTCCGAAAACGGCGGAGGCGGCGGTTTCCACTTTTTCACTCCTCCCTCTTTCCGACCTAATCTCCGTGTGGGCGGGATTCCTGTTCTTCCAGCAGTGTGTGGAATTACGTTGACCTTCAGAACGGGGATCTCAATGGGGTGGTATTGAATCTCGCGCGGTGGTTCTTCAAAATGCAGCTGATCGAGGACCGCGTTTGAGCGGTCATTTTCGTCAGAGCGACATTGGGTGCGTTCGCTTCGTTCACGCGGCGTGCGCGCTCTCTATCGGAGATGGTTTTAGCATGACAACGCGAGAAATCCGCAACCTCAGCATCTTTATTTCGGGGAAGATCACGGAATTTTGAGGAAACAATGCCGAAAAAGTGCATTGTTGAGGAAGAATGACTCAGAGATTTGTCGAAATAAAGATGCCCATATTCGGGTTCTTCGTAAACGGGCCGTCTGCGGCGTCA
>CAZSFH010000104.1:0-9578 GCA_964606115.1 uncultured Planctomycetia bacterium
CGCACCGATTGTGATCGTACTGACGAAGCGGGGGTTTTTCAGCAGCCTCCTAGACGTCTTCGGCTTCTTTCCTTCTTCTCCGGAATCGGATCGCGAAGCATCATTCAGCGACCAGTCATACGTTTTGAATTCCAAATTGTACGAGTTTTGAAGCGCCCTGTTCAAGTCCTGTTTCAGTTTCGGTCGGGCGTAGATTCGGATGTACTTCAGCAGATGGGGATCATCTATTTCTCGCTCATTACGAAGGTACTCAATGTAATCCGAGCGGTACCATTCAAAGATGCGCGAAAGCTGCACGCGGTTCTTCTGGTGCTTCACGACCACGCTGGAACCATTGTTGATGAAGGATTCAGTGGAATCCTGCAGTTGCTGATCCAGACGCTCGGGCCGGTACGCCTCGCGCCGGAGCGGGGGACAGGACATCGACGCACAGTTGATCGCAAAATGAATCCGGGGCTCCGAAAACTCCTCGCGGATGACATCGTTTTCGATGTTGCTCAAACTCAGCTTTTCACCCGCGATGGAAAATTTATATTCCTTGAAGACCCCGAGCCCCTCGATGACGCTGGACGCCGCCGATACCTGTATATCCCGTACGCTCTCAAGTGGATATTCCGAAAGGACGACATCAATCATCAGCGCATTGTAAAGATTGATCCAGTACGCCAGTTCGGCCTTCCGGGAGGGAAAAAGGTCCGGATCTGAATGCGGACTCACACTCGTCATTGTTGAGAGATACCGCTCCAGTTTTTTCTGATCCTCTTCGTTCTCCGACCACGCTCCGTACCGGACCAGACGGTTCTCGGTGACGTACGTCGAAAGCAATTCATCGAACGGCCTGTGGGAAATTTCTTTAACCTCTGAGTGGCCGTATTCCACCACTCTGGTCGGCCAGAACGCGTACAGCCCACCCGCTATGATCAGAATCAAAACCACGCCGATCGACAGAGACGTACGGGAAAAGAACCAAGATTTCATGGGAGGGTCGTGTATGAAAGAATTTATATTTAACGCGAACTCTTCGAGGGGTTCTAACGAATAAACGCGCATTCTTATTTCAACTCGACGGGCTTCTCCCAAACGAAGACCCCCGAACCCGTTCAAGAAAAGATGAAATTCCGCTTTCAGCTTTTCCGGGCGAACTCCTTGCAGAGCGCTCGCTGAGATATCACTGAGTGTACGCTTCCTTTTCAGATCCGTTCCAGCTAACCGGTACAATCAATTATATAATCAGGGACGTCACGCGATTTCCGCTTCGTACGGCACTTTCCATGGTGCTCGGCCATTTTGTGTCGGTCCAGGCGCCGGCCAGAAACAATCGATCAACCGATGTGCAAGGCCCGGGACGTCGATTCCGAAGTCCCGGCCTCGGGATAAACGTGGCACGGGGCTCTTTTGTTACTTTTACGTTCCGGACTTCAACCGGGTCGACGCCGAAATATGAGCGAAGATCGGAAATCGCAGAACGGCGTAGTTCTTTAACGGATTCTCCCACCTGCTCAAACGCCGCACTCCTGACAAATGATAAATGTTGACCTTCTCCTTCAGGCCGATCCTCGATACGATTGCGGTGAAAAACCCAGTCGAACGCCCCTCCAAGTAACGCGGAAAACGGTTCCTCCATAACCTCCTGATCAACCTTCAACCAGAGATTAACACACACAATCGGTGCGGCCTCAAACCGGTTAAGATCCGAAAGTTCGTCCTCCACCTCCACGTTCTCCATCAAGCCGTTCAGCTTCCAGGGAGGAACCGCAAGAATAACCTGTCCTCTTTCCTCGAGTCCCTCCGAGGTCCGAAGGCCCTTACAGAAACCGTCCTGAACCAGCACCTCTTCCACGGTTATACCGCATCGAACGCGGCCCCCATGCTCCCGAATCGATTGAATGAGCGGATCGATATAGTATGGGGTCTGCCCGCAATCGGCCAGGCCAATTCGACCCGCTCCGGACGATGACAATAAACCTTCGCGAAACACAAACACGCCCGACGCAGCGCTTACACGCCCGACGCCGGCGTTGAGGGTGGAGACCACGAACACGTTCCAGAACTGGCGAATGGCTTTTTCCGTCTGTCCTTGTTCATGAAGCCAATCTTTCATGGTTCGATCGTCCAGGTTCTGCAGATCTTCTTCTCCAAGACCACGAATCGTCCTGCAGCAATTTGCAATTGCCAGCCGTTCAGCCCACGTCAGAAAGGAAGCTGAGCAAAGAACCGGCGCTAATGCCAGCGGATGAGGAAGCCAGCTGGATTCTTCCAGATGATACGTTTTCCCGCCTTTTTCACGAAAGACGAGACGAAGCTGATCCTGAAGTTGTTCCTCCACCTTCACTCCTGCGTCGTTCAGCAATTCGATCAATTCCCGACAGCAACCCAGAAAGACATGCTGTCCATTATCCACCGGATCTCCCGTCGTGGAATCCTCAAAGCTGTAGACCCGCCCACCGGGATGGGGACGTTTTTCGAAAACCGTCACCGGAAGGCCCTCCTTCGCCAACCGAAAAGCGGCGGACAATCCAGCGAGCCCCGCGCCCACAATCAGAATCCGATCCTGTTCGGCGCTCATCTCATAAAGCAGCGGGATGAAAAAACACGGTATTGAACAGAATATAACACTTGTCCAGCAGAGAAAGTTTGACAGGACGGGAGAACACGTCAAACTGACGGGATTTTAGTTTTGAAAGCAACGTCCGATACAATCGCATCAATATAAGCGGACAGGTTCGACTCGATGGAGTAAGAAGAGGAAATAAGTTCTTCGCGTCCCTGAAATACCGCTCCGCTTGAGCGGCAATACGTTTCATCACCCGTTCGACGGGCGGGGACCAGTGCTGTTGAACAAGCTCGTTTTCGGACATCCCCTCCTCTCGCAGGTGTTGGCGTGGGATATAGATACGGTCACGGGACAGATCTTTTTTGACGTCCCGAAGGATGTTGGTCAGCTGCATTGCATACCCGAGCTTCCGAGCATACGTTCGTGCGTCGTCCGACGTGTATCCAAAGATTTCAAGTACAATCAACCCTGGCGTGGACGCCACGTGGTAACAATACGTTTTAAGCTCTGAGAAGGTATCGTAGCGAGTTTTCACCAGGTCCAGACGGACCCCTTCCAGAAGCTCGTGAAAATACCGCCGGGGAATATCAAATTTCTGGATTGTTGCAAACACCGCTCGGTACACGGGATCATCCAGGTGGCACCACATCTGTTCCAGCTTCGACGCCTCTTCGTTCAACTGGCGCTCTTTTTCGCCCGTCGTTCGACCTTCGTCGTCGGCAATATCATCCCACCGGCGGCTCAACGCATATACGGCACAAATGGCCTGACGGCGGAATTTAGGCAGTGAAATAAATCCGTAATAAAAGTTTTTCGCCGCTTGCCGTGTAATGCGCTCACAGTGACGAAATGCCTCACCGAGTTCGGGACGATCCTGTATCGAATCGCTCACAGAAACGAGAAAAAATGAACCAAAAAAAAAGAGGGTTTTTGCGGTCATTCACGAAATCACATTCCCTTCACAGTATATCTCAGGAAACGGATAGTCTCAAAGGTGATATGGTAATCTTTCCGAGTTTCTATTATGATGCGCTAATCTGTAAACGATCTGCATCTTCGAACAATCAAACCCATAACAGTCGATCGCCCAGGGTCATCGGAATCCGTCCTCAGGTTGCAAGCCGAAGAAACCGAGCGAACGAATTGCGCTCTTGCGCGAAATCGATCCGGCCGAGCCGCCCTCGAAGATCCGAGCAGGTATTTCTACTCACCCGTCATGCCAGGCACTGAATCCCAAGAAGAAGACGCCGCCGAATCGGCGAGAGAACTTGCGGAATCCCATTATGAAAATTTTCCGGTGGCGACCTGGTTACTTCCCTCGTCCGTGCGCGATCACGTGAAGCGGTTGTATGCGTACGCTCGAACCGTCGATGATCTCGGGGATGAAGCGGAGGGAAACCGCTCCCGTGCCCTTGACGACTGGGAAAAAGATCTTCAACGCTGCTTCGACGGAACACCGCAACATCCGATTCTCAAGGCCCTTCAGCCCACGGTCCGAGAACACGACCTGCCGGCCGAACCGTTCCGGCGTCTCATTGAAGCCAACCGGCAGGATCAACGGAAACATCGATACGAAACGTGGGAGGAGCTGCTGAACTATTGCACGTATTCGGCGAACCCGTGCGGACGTCTCTTCCTGATGGTGTGTGGGTACCGTGATACAACCCTATTCGAATACGCGGACAAAACCTGCACGGCCCTTCAGCTCACCAACTTCTGGCAGGATATAGGCATTGACCTGGAGAAAGATCGCATCTATCTGCCTCGTGAGGACCGAAAACGATACGGTATCTCCAACCAGAACCTCCGCGAATGGAATCGGAACGAACATACCCCCGATCGCCTGATTGAGTTGATGAACGAACTCGTGGATCGAACCAATCGACTCTTTTCGGAAGGGCTTGAACTTCTCAACCATGTAGAAGGACGGGTTCGGTTTGATATTCTATTATTTACACTCGGGGGACACCACCTTCTGAAACAGCTTCAAAATCAGAAGTATCCAGTGTTTCAAAAACGGGTAAAACTCACAGGACCCTCACGGTGGATGCTGTTTCCGAAAGCCGCCTGGACCCTGTGGTGGTCCGGGGTGGACCACCTACGGGAAAAAATTGTAATCGATCCGTAATCCTGCTAAAATCCCGGTCATTCTTCAACCAGCAACGAACGCCTAATTTCACCCGCGAATTCAAAAACAGTATTCATGCCGCGAAACCGCCTTTCTTCCATCCAGGAAGTCGAGACGATTAACGAACAATACTCAACGCCGAACTACAGCCCCCTTCCCGTCGTTCTTACCGAAGGCGAAGGAATCTGGGTGCGCGACGTGGACGGCAACGAGTACATCGATATGCTCTCCTCGTACTCCGCACTGAATCAGGGCCACTGCCATCCCGAAATTGTCAAGACAATGAAGGAGCAGGCAGAACGCCTGACCCTGACCTCCCGGGCCTTCATGAATGATCAGCTGGGGCTTTTTCTGAAAGACGTCTGCAAACTCACCGACATGGACCGAGCCCTGCCGATGAACTCCGGAGCGGAAGCGGTCGAAACGGCCTTAAAAGCGATGCGAAAGTGGGGACACAAGGTCAAAGGACTACCGGAGGAAAAAGGAGAGATTATCGTCGCCAACGACAACTTCCACGGTCGGACGATTACGATCATCAGCTTCTCCAGCGAGGAACTGTACCGGGAGGGATTCGGACCCTACACCCCCGGGTTCAAACTCATCGATTTCAACGATACCGATCAACTTCGGAACGCAATCACCGACGAGACGATCGGTTTCCTGGTCGAACCCATGCAGGGCGAGGCGGGTATTCGGATACCCGACGAAGGCTACATGAGCGAAGTGGAGTCCATCTGCCGGGAAGAAGATATTCTCCTGGCCCTCGACGAGATCCAGACCGGCCTCGGTCGAACCGGCGAAATGTTTGCAGCCGACCACGAAAACGTGGAACCGGACCTGTATATTCTTGGAAAAGCCCTTAGCGGCGGTACGTATCCGGTCTCCGTCGTCGCCGGACGGAACGAAATCATGGAACTGTTCACCCCCGGCACACACGGAAGCACGTACGGTGGAAGCCCCCTCGCCGCGGCCGTGTCCCGAACCGCACTTCGCATCCTGGAGGATGAGAACCTCCCGGAGAACGCCCGGGAACTCGGTCCGTATTTTAAAGATCAACTCCGGAACCTGGACGCGGACCCGGTAAAAGAAGTCCGGGGAAAAGGACTCTTTATCGGGGTCGAGATCAAGGAGGAATTCGGCGAAGCCCGACCCTACGCCGAACAGTTGCTTGAGCAGGGCATCCTTGCAAAAGACACACACGGAACGGTCCTCCGCTTCGCTCCTCCATTGATCATCACAAAAGACGAAATTGACGAAGCCCTCCATCGTATCGCTCCCGTTCTAACCGATTTCCGTCCCTCGTAGCTTCTCTCTGGCGCTTTGAGTTGTCCGGCTCGACACGACACGGTGATCCACCGACCCCCCGGACTCCATGGAACCTGGATCCTGAAACTGATCCAATGTCGACAAGCTCTCAGAAAACCTACCCTGTCCAACCCGTTTTGGCCGTCCTTTTTCGTGATTCGACCCTCCTGGAACCCGTGCGGGATAAGGTCGACTCCCACTGGGGCCCCATGGAGTATCAATCCGATCCGATTCCGTTTAATGTGACCGACTATTATCGCGATGAGTTCGGCGAGGACCTGAAGCGGAGCATATGGTCCTTTGAGGAACAGATGGACGCCTCTCACCTGGTTCGGCGAAAAAAAGAAGCCGAGTCAGTGGAACAACGTTTTGCCAGAAACGGAGATCGACGTGTGAACCTGGACCCCGGATACATCGATCCGGCCAAGCTCGTCCTGGCTTCCGGCAAGGAAAACGGACAAAAAATTTACCTGGATAAGGGTGTGTTCGCCGATATTATCTTATTTTACGAAAAAGGAGAATGGAAACCGATGCCGTGGACCTTCCCCGATTTCCGGGACGGCCGGTACGACGAAGCACTGACCCGGATTCGGACGCAGTGGAAACGGAAACAAAAACAGAACTAACATCTGCATAATTGTATCCCGGAGCAGTGATCTGATCCTGCTCCACCGCTTCAACAGGAGGCAACCGTTCACCTGAAGGTGCAAAAGTCGCCTGGGACGACGGAAATGTCACACAAAACTCGCCTCGATTGAAATTACGCACGCGTAATGTATACGATGTAAGCAAATCAAAATCACGCACCGAAGCGGAAGAGCAGGAGGTTCGATATGACCCTACTTTATAACGCTGCCGTCATTGCATTGCTGAGCCTGATTGCCTTTCTCCTGGGATATTTCTTCTACGCCCGGTATCTTTCCAAAAAAATCTTTGAGCTCAATCCCGACGAAACCTGTCCCGCCCATGAAATGGAGGACAACGTTGATTATGTTCCGGCGGACCGACACGTCCTCTTCGGCCATCATTTCTGCAGTATCACCGGTGCGGCCCCGATCGTCGGACCGGCGGTCGCCGTCATCTGGGGATGGGTTCCCGCGGTGCTCTGGGTGGTGTTTGGAACCATTTTCATCGGAGCTGTTCATGACTTCGGCACCCTGGTGATCTCCGCCCGAAACAAAGGTCAATCCATCAGTGACGTTGCCGGAGATATCGTCGGCCCAAAATCCAGGACCCTGTTTCTCGCTCTCGTCTGGGTGCTCGTCTGGCTGGTGATCGCCGTTTTCGCCGTCATCATAGGTAGCCTCTTCGTCTCGTTTCCGGCGTCGGTGATTCCCGTCAATTTTGAAATTATTATGGCCATTATCATTGGTCTCACAATCTATCGCTGGGACGGGGATTTATTGGTTCCCTCCATCGTTGCGCTTATCGCCCTGTACGGTATGATCGTGCTTACCGTTCAGGTGGACTGGATGAAAAATTTCGATATCGGATGGTTTTTCGCGCTGGAACATGCGGATTGGATGAGTCAGCTCGGCTTCTCGGATCTCAGGAGTCGCAAAGTTTTTGTCTGGGTTGTTTTTCTCCTTGGCTACAGCTTCATCGCATCGGTCATTCCGGTCTGGATCCTGCTTCAGCCGCGGGACTACATCAACGGACACCAGCTGTTCGTGGGCCTTGGTGCCCTCTATCTCGGACTCATCGTTGCGCACCCTCAGATTCCCGCCCCGGAATTTAACGAGAGCGTGGGTTACCCGGGGGGGCTCGCGACCGTTTCCTGGACAGGTTCCTCGAAGAACAAACCAGAAACAATTCCCGAAGGCACATTACTCGTTCCGGCCGACCAGCTTCAAAACAACTCGAACGTGCTTCGGATCTCTTCCTCCAATAAGATTCCTCGCCCAAGATTCTTTACCTACGAAGAAATTTCATCCGATCAATTTTCCAAAAAACACCACATTCGATCCACCTCCAAAAAGGAAGGCGAACACTTCGACGCCGAACTCGTCCCCGTCCTCACCGAGCGAGGAACCCCCTGGGTTTACCATAAAAAAACCAAGGAGATCCGGCCTCATTCTCACGATTCCGGGAGTGACTCCGATCCGAAGGAGATCGTGCTCGCGGGAATACAGGTGTCGCCGGAGGGCCCTGCGCAATCGGCTCCCCCCGTCATTCCGTTCCTGTTCATCACGATTGCCTGTGGAGCGATCTCCGGGTTTCACGGACTCGTCAGCTCCGGAACAACATCCAAACAGCTTAACCACATGGATGACTGCCAGTACATCGGATACGGGGGGATGCTGGGAGAAGGTATGCTCGGTCTGATGTCCGTTCTGGCGGCCACGGCCGGCTTTTCGCTGCTGGCTCAACAGGAAGGAGCAACTGCGTTATCCCTCTGGCACGAACACTATGCCTCCTGGGGAGGGGCAAACGCGTTTGGTTCGAAGATCGGAGCGTTTGTTCAGGGAGGAGGTGCGTTCCTGGGCACTCTGTTTGACGCGGTCCTGGGTACTCCGCTGAAAGAATTATCAAACGCGATCGTGGCCATCATCGTCGTGAGCTTCGCGGCCACCACGCTCGACAGCGCCACGAGAATTCAGCGATATATTTTTACCGAACTGGTCCGTCCGCTGAACATCGACCTGCTGGAAAATCGCTATGTGGCCAGCGGCATTTCCGCTTTTACCCCCCTGGTGCTGGTTTTTGGAGGAGGCTGGCTTGTGCTCTGGCCCCTGTTTGGTGCGACAAACCAGATGCTGGCCGGCCTTTCCATGCTGGTCATCACGGTGTATCTGTTCCGAAAAAAGAAAGCCCTGAAAAATTATCTGGTTCCCATGATCTTCCTGATCTTCATGACCGGACTCGGGCTGTTTCTGCTCTTTCTCGATTTTCTCAACAAGGGATTTTTACAGGAGGGCGGTTCCTTCAAATATAAACTGCTTACCATTCTTTCCATCGCTCTCTTCGCGATTTCGATCTGGATTATAATCGACGGCGTCTACCGGCTCCTGACAGGTGATCGAGAGGACCCGGATCACAACGAACAAACCACGAAAAACGAATCAATCCCCGGAGAAGAACCAGTCTGATTGACCGTTTCAAATCCTCTCCGAAAATGTAGATTGGGTCTGGCGAAACATTCCGGTGGATTACCGATGAACGAAAATGGCTTTCGTGCCGGGACCGTTCTGGATGAAATTCCGGAGGCCGATTCGTGCATCTTCCGTTTCGAAACACTTTCCAAAATACGCCGATTCGATTTCAATGCCCTCTTCAAGGCCGGTCTCCGCTCCTTCCAGGATGGCTTTCTGAAGGAATTCGTCAATCTTTTTGCTGAGGTCTCCGATGTCCACGTCCGGCAGCTCCCCCGAGGTATCCAGAGGATCCTCCTGGAGTTCCGGAAGTGATATTTCTCCGGCCGCCGCCTGACGGGCGAGGCTCACAGTATGATCCAGAAGATGATCGCCCGGAACGGTTTCCAGCACGAGACCAAGCTCTTCCGCTTGTTCCGATGAGAACGAGCCCGCCTTGCGCAGCATTTCCCACGCGGGAACAAGTCCGATTAACCGGGGCAGCCGCTGCGTGCCTCCG
>CAZSFH010000105.1:0-735 GCA_964606115.1 uncultured Planctomycetia bacterium
CAGCCGGGAGGTACCCACTTGACCTTACGGGTCCAATAAAGCATCTGCCGCGGCATCAGCGGGGACCTTTTCTTTTTTAAGGATTTCGTTTTATCATCATCCTGTGAATATGAATAAGCGGGTATCTTCAATACGCTCCGTGGGGGTTCTTGGTGCCGGCGCCGTTGGTACGGCTCTCGCCGCTCTTTTTCAGGATGCCGGTTACACCGTTGAGCATATCTGTACCCGCACACCGGAGAGCCTCGAGGCTTCGCTGTCATTTCTTGAACTTCAGGAAGAGGCCGGTGAACTGGAAGCGGGCAAATGGTGCGGGGACGTGGATCTGTGCTGCTGACCGTTCCCGATGATCGGATTGAGTCGGTGGCCAGGAATCTCGCGGAAGAGAACTTCACGTCGTCCCGGACACGAGTCGTGCACTGCAGCGGAGCTCATTCCGCCCGGGATCTTTTACAATCACTCGAAGCTACGAGTCGTGGAATCGGTTCATTTCATCCCCTGCAAACGGTTCCCGATCCCGAAACGGGGATGGAGTCGATACCGGGTTCCTGGATTGCCGTGGACGGAACCGGTGACGTATCCTGTGAACTCCAACAGCTTGCAGGGCAAATTAACGGACGTCCGGTCACCGTCCCGGAAGAATACCGGCCTCTTTATCACGCTTCTGCGGTGGTCGCGTGCAACCTGACCGTTGCGCTGCTGTCCATGGCGGAAGAGATGATGAGTAAGGCGGCAAAG
>CAZSFH010000105.1:745-9341 GCA_964606115.1 uncultured Planctomycetia bacterium
TGCGCCCGCTGGTGGAGCAATCGATTCAGAACACGTTTGAAACCGGACCGAACGAAGCGATTACCGGTCCGGCGGAGCGGGGCGACCAGAAAACGTTGAAAACGCATCTGAACGCGCTCAGAGAGTTCGACGGGGACGTGATGGATTCGTACATCGCCCTCACACAAAGATGTTTGAAGATGGGGCAAGCGAATGGGAAGATTGAACGAGAACAAATGGATCGAATCACGGATTTATTAACATGATTTTCGTTAGACGTCATGGAACGGATTTATCTTGTTGGTTACCGATGTACCGGTAAGACAACCGTTGGCCGGAGGCTTGCCGAGCGGCTGCAATGGGCTTTTTGTGAAATGGATCGGATGATCGAGGATCTCGCCGGAAAATCCATATCCGCCCTCTTTACAGAGGAGGGGGAAGAACTCTTTCGCGACCTTGAGGAAAGCGTTTTGACCCACTGTTCGACCGTGCCGGAGGCCGTGGTGTCCACCGGCGGCGGGGTGGTAACGAGGGAATCTAACCGTGAAACATTGAAGGAAACGGGCAGGGTTGTCTGGTTGCGTGCGAGCGTGGAAACAATTCAGGATCGGATGGAGGAGGCCGCGGAAACGGGGGTTGGGAAGGAAGGGAAAAGACCGTCGCTCAGCGGAGCATCACCGGTGGAGGAAGTAGAAGAGATTCTGGAGGAACGCCGTCCCCTGTACGAATCCGTGGCGGATCACCAGATTCAGACGGACGAAAGCCCGGTCGACGACATCGCGGAGGAGTTAAGTCAATGGGCCGAACGGAACGAAGGGCCGGTTTGATCGTAATAAGATCCATTGTAATCGGAGATCCCCTGTATCGAATTTCGCGTTGTCATGCCAGGAGGTTTTTCAGCAGCTTCCTGGTTCCGTCCGGGGAGTAACCCGGTCGAGCCAGTCCGTGGCTTCCTTCAGGACGGTTGAGACCCAATCCGGTTCGAACGGGGTTTCCAGGTTTCCCGCATCGACAAGCTCCAGGAAGGAACGACTACCCGCCAGTTCACAGGTACGAATGTAATCATCCCAGGTCTTCTCATCATCCCGTTGTTCGCGTGACCAGAATTGAAGTGCACAAATCCGGGCCAGTACATAGTCGATGTAGTAAAACGGATACCGGTAGATGTGTCGCTGGCCCTGCCAGTACCCTCCTTTCTCCGTGAAGTCGAAATCGGAAGTGTCCCGCATCGGCAGGTATTTTGTTTCAATTTCCTTCCAGACCTCGTGTCGTTCCACCGGCGAGAGGTCCGGATTTTCGTAAACCCGGTGCTGAAACTCATCCACCGCACATCCGTAGGGAAGAAACCGGATGGCCTGCGATAGATGCTGGTAGAGAAACCGGTCCGTCTCCTCTTCGAAAAACAGGTCCATCCACGGCCAGGTCAAAAACTCCATCGCCATCGAGTGGATTTCCGCCGCATCCGGCGTGGGCGAACGGAATTCCGGAATATCAAACGTACGGCAGAGGTATTTGCTGAACGCGTGACCTCCTTCGTGGGTCAGGACCCGGACATCCCCGGCAGTTCCGTTAAAATTGGAAAAAATGAACGGTGCCTCGTAGTCCGGGAGGTACGTGCAGTATCCCCCCCCGGCTTTTCCCTGCTGGGTCTTCAGGTCCATCAGCTCCCGTTCCATCATGTAATCTATGAAGGTAGCCGTCTCGGAATGAGAATCGTGGTACATTTTTTGAGCCTGGTTGATGATCCATTCAGGGGAGCCCTGAGGTTCCGGATTGCCGTCGGGAAATTGACAGGGTTCGTCGTACAATTTGAATTCGTCCACGTCAAGACGTTTCTGTTGTTCCTTCTTTAATTCCACCGCTCGTGGAACCACGTGTTCAACGACGACGTCCCGTAGTCGTTCAACGTCCTTCGGTCCGTAATCCGATCGACCGAGACGGTCATAGGCGAGTTCGATGAAATTCGGATAATCGAGCTCCCTCGCCATCTCGTCGCGAACCCGAACGAGGTCGTCGAAGATCTTATCCAGTTCTTCCTCGTTCTCGCTGAAGAAAGACCATCGTGCCTCCGTTGCTTCCCGCCGGGTAACCCGGTTTGGATCTTCCATGAACGGTTGCAGACCGGACAGGTTTCGTTTTTTCCCTTTAAATTCGATGCGGCAGGACGCAATTAATTTTTGATATCGGGAGCTTAATTTATTTTCCTCTCGGCGTTGATCTTTGATGGCCGGATCGAACGTGTTGGTCTTGAGTTCCGCGATTCGGAAGAGTTGCGGACCGATCTCCCGTTCCAGTTGGTCCCGAAACGGAGAGTCGATCAGAGCGCGGTACAATTTAATTTTTGCTTCCTGAAAAACGGGGCCCGCTTCATCGTAAAAATCCTGTTCCTCCTCCCACTTCTCATCGGTGGTGTCAATGGAGTGTCGAATCTGCGCCAGGACGGACATCGTCTGGCAATGATCTCGAAGACGATTGATCTTCTGAAGAACGTCCCTCTGTTCCTGCGCGGAATCGGCGTCCTCCATCTGGTCCAGGTAATTTTCGATCGACTGAAGAAACTCCTGCGGATCGATTCGTTCGTATTCAAACTCGTCAAACGTGTCCATGAGGATACGGTGAATCGAAAAAAAACATTATGAGATTTGACGAGAAGCTTCCCGCTGTGTTGTTTTTAGTTGCCGGTATGGTAACACGATTTTCAATGGCGTTTCCAGTGACGACCAGATGATACTTATAATTGAGAAAGCTCAAGTGTGCTCGGTGTCAGATCAAAGGGTTCCACGTGGGGCTGCAGGAACGATCGGACGAAACACATTTTAATTTTGACCTGATCGATCAAATTGATTTTCTACGAGTTGGTTTTTTTGTTTTTTATCTGTTAGCATAAAAGTTTCTGATACATGCCCTTGTCTCATACGTCCTTCCGTCGATTCATGTGAATGGATTTATCATAAGGGGTGTGTGAGACAACGTATGTCGAACTTCAGTAAGCAAGAAGGAGAAAAACGAATGAAACAGGTACTGCTCGCGGATCCGAGAGGATTTTGTGCCGGCGTGGACCGGGCGATTGATATCGTGCGCCTCGCCCTCGAAGCCTATCCGGATCAACCCGTTTACGTGCGGCATGAAATTGTCCATAACCGCCACGTTGTGAAACGACTCGAGCGGAAGGGGGCGATCTTCGTTGAGACGCTTGACGAGGTGCCGGACGACGCCGTTGTCATCTTCAGTGCGCATGGCATTCCTCAGTCCGTACGCGAGCGTGCGGAGGAGAGAGGATTGACGCATATCGATGCGACCTGCCCGCTCGTGACCAAGGTTCATCTGGAAGCCCAGAAATACTATCACCAGGGACGAAATGTCATTCTGATCGGACACGAGGGCCATCCGGAGGTTGAGGGAACGATGGGACAGGTTCCGGAAAATATTTATCTGATTTCTTCGGCCGATGAAATCGATGATCTACCAATTGACCCGGACGAGCCCGCCGCGTATCTTACTCAGACGACCCTCAGTGTGGATGACACCGCATCCGTGGTTCAGGAGCTGGAAAATGTGTTTGATGATATTGTTGGGCCGTCTCAGGAAGATATCTGTTACGCCACGCAGAATCGCCAGGACGCGGTGAAGTCGATGGCGGAACAGGTGGATTTTATCCTGGTGATCGGAGCGCCGAACAGTTCCAATTCCAACCGGCTTGTTGAAGTCTCCCGTGATCAGGGCGTACCCGCGGAGCTGGTTCAGGAGGATTCCGAGATTGATCCGGACTGGCTTGAGGAGGTTGACGTAGTGGGACTGACCGCTGGCGCGTCCGCTCCGGAGGACCTTGTGAAAGATGTCATCGAGTGGATTGGCGAGACTTTCAACGGAGTGGAAACCGAACGGCTGACCGTGGCTGAAGAAGATCTGGAGTTCAACCTTCCCGAGCCCCTTCAAAACGTTTGATTTCTTACCGTCCCGGTCACCGCGACGTATGTTCAATTCGTTCTGATTGACAGCAATCCTTCCGTATGCCGTATAAAACAAGAAGCTCAGAGGCAAATAAAGCCATCCGGACCGCCCTTGATGAACTCGGGGTGGAAGATCCTGAACTTCGCTCATACGTTCGACAGATTATGGTGACCGGAGGGAAGCTGCATCGGGACAAGGCGAGTCTGCTGGAAATGAAACTGATCACCAATAGTATCAAGGAGATCCGTTACGCGTTCCAGGTTTTTCAGAAATACGATGAACGAAAAAAGATTTCCGTCTTCGGTTCCGCCCGCTCGAAACCGGAAGATCCGACGTATCAAAGTGCGGAGAAATTCGCCAGTTTGGCAGCTGACGACAATTATATGCTCATTTCCGGAGCCGGCCCCGGGATTATGGAGGCGGTGAACAAGGGAGCCGGTAGTGACCATTCGTTCGGACTGCATATCACGCTTCCGTATGAGGATCTGCCGAATCGTTATATCAGGGGGGACGAAAAGTGTATTCATTTTCGTTACTTTTTTTCCCGGAAACTAATTTTTGCGAAGGAAGCGAACGCGGTCGTGATTTTTCCCGGGGGGTTCGGGACCCATGACGAACTGATCGAGTTGCTGACTCTGATGCAGACCGGACGCCAGCATCTTTTGCCGGTGATTCTGATCGATGAAGACGGGTTCTGGAATCGATTCCTTGAGTATCTAACGGAAAACTTGATTCCCAGTAATACCATTAGTGAGACCGATTTGAACCTATTTGAATACGTGGGGAAACCCGAGGAAGCGCTGGAATCGATTAATACGTTTTATTCAAATTTCCACAGTTGCCGATACGTCGGGGAGGATTTCATCGTTCGGTTCCGGAATCCACCCTCGACCGAAGAGGAAAGGACGCTGGACGATGAGTTTCGTGATCTCTGTCCGGAAAGTGGCTTTCGGATTCAGCAGGATTCGTTAGACGGAGAAGAACCCGGATTGCCTGATGATCTCTACCGGATTGTCTTCACATTTTCCTCCAAGGATTACGGGCGGTTGCGGAAAATGGTCGATTTTATGAACACCTGGCACGACGAATCCGGAGCTTCGGAAGAGTCGAAGTGATCGAGGTTCGAAGCCCCTGAAGCGGTGGTGTCTGGAGCTTGTCATGTTAGACCTCATCTAAAAAGTGCACGGCACTTTTTCAGATGGAGTCTGAAGAGAAACGGTTTAACGGAGCAGACCATTTTCTCCGCGCAAGAGGCGGAGGTTCGTACTGGGGATTTTTATGAGTGTCATCTTCTCTGAACGGAACTACTGGCGTCTCCTTGGTATATGTCCCGTTTCTCTCCTGTTGTTCGGGCTGTTCTGGATCGTGGCTGGCGTCGGTTTTACCTGGGGAATTTTTAGTGCTTCGCCGGAAGAACGTATCGTGCCCAGGCAGACGCCGGAAAAGGCATTATCGATCCTGGAGCATGGCCAGACAATCAAGCGGACCCTCCGTTTTCAAGTTTCGGGTCCCGGTCGGGCCACAGGCTGGGAACCGGAGTTGATCCGTCATTTTGATTTTGTCAAGGAGCTTACCTACACGAGTAAGTGGACCGGAAGTGGAGCACCGGAAGTGACCGAGCGCCGAACTCTGAATCGGTTTCGATTTCTTCTGCTTTCCTCACCAGCATCCCATCAACCGGATCTTCGGTGGGACGTGACGAAGATTCTAGATCGTTTCGGTTCGCCTGATTCCCTGTTGAAGTTTGGACGAAAGGGAGCTCCTGTAAGTCCAATAAAGCCGGAATCATTGTCCGAAAAGGAGCGTTCATTTTTGCTGAATTACGTGCGGGGAAATGGACGTGGAGAGCAGGGTGCCGGCCGGAAGCTCATCCGATTTATCAGTCCATACGAAGGTGAGGAGTTTGATCTGCGACACACGATACAGAACGGAGCGATCCGGACGTCTTTTTCCCGGCCATCCGAGGTGGCCGGTCTTGAACGGGATGTGTTACTGCATGCACCGGTACTACCGGGTATGTTTATGCCCGATCGACACATTTCTCGGAGGGGAACGTCTTCTTCAACCGATTTTTCTCCGGCAGTTGTGATATCCGGATTTGGAATGGAGCATTACCTTCGACCGTTTTTCCGATGCCGCATGGAGGGAGCGGTTCAGTTTCAAAAAAACGGTCGGAAGGGGAATTTTACTGGAGCGGGTTCGTTTAATCTATATGATGACGGTCACACCGAACAGATCGGTGAGATACAGGTGAAACACATATCGGTGGAACAGAATAAGGACACCGGTATCGTGAAGAAGGCGACGCTCCGGGGACGAATTTCCATTACACGCTTTCCCGAGCGTCATCTTCTCCGGCACGTTCGATTCCTCCAGAAGCCGACTTTCCGAATTCAGTTTTCGACGGAGGTGATTCGGTGAGCGAGCATTCATCAGGAGGTATCAATGGTAACGAACGGAGGTCGGGAGCCCGGATGGAACTGGACGGTATCGAGCTGTACCGGGGAACGACGAAGACGCTGTCCGTTGATCACCTTGAGATTAAGGCCGGTTCCCTGACGGCCGTGGTCGGGGTGAGTGGAAGCGGGAAAACGACGTTCATGGAGTGTTTGAGTGGAATTTTGCGCCCTCAGACCGGTCAGGTTTCCGTTGATGGCCATCATATTTCGGAGAATCTTCAGCAGCATCAACAGGATCTCGCGTACGTCCCGCAGGATGACATCGTTCACGAGGAGGTAACGGTGGAAAAAGCCGTTGAGTTTGCTTCAATTCTCCGGCTGGGGGATAAGGCGTTAACCGATGATCATCGGCAACGGATCAATCGTCTTCTTGAGCGGCTTCGGATTGACGACGTGCGAAGCGCCCGAGTGGGACGTCTCAGCGGGGGGCAGCAAAAACGGGTTTCCACCGCCACCGAGCTTGTGTCCAACCCGCGACTGCTGCTTCTGGATGAACCAACGGCCGGTCTCGATCCGGGAAACCACCAGTCGTTCATGGAGATGCTGCGGGAGGTGGCCGATTCGGGCTGTACGGTCGTGGTAACGACTCACCGGACCTCGATGCTCGACCAATGTGATTCGATGATCCTGATCGACGAAGGTACGGTGGGAGTTCAGGGATCCCCGGAACAGGTTCTCAATCAGACCGGGTGCGAAACGTTCAATGATCTTTTCCTGCGTACGCTTTCCAATCGTTCTTCGGAGCGAGCGGAGGAACCCTCCAGTTCGTATTTTCAATCCATGATGGCTCCATTTTTTCCGATCTATCTGATCGTCAAAGGAATCTTATTCTGGAGTTTTGTGCTCATACGGGATTTTTTGAGAGTACTTTACGTGGCTCTGAGGGCGACGTTAACCCGTCCGATACGTAGTTTCGGGTTCACCCTCCGGCACCTGATACCGAGGCTCTTCGCGCTTCTCAGACGTGAGCAGATGGTTCTTTTTCAGCACCCCGCGTTTCTCAGTTACCTGATGTTGTTACCCCTTGGCATCGGGATTCTGATCGGGGTCGTATCGGTGCGACACACCGATCCCGCAAGGACGATGTTTTTATCGCTGGTCGCTTCGTTCTGGCTGGGAATAAACACGTCCGCTCTGTCGATCATCCGTGAACTTTCCATTGTGTCCAAGGAACGAATGGCCTCCCCGTATCAGGAGACGTATGTGGTGTCTTACTTGAGCTCGAAGCTGATCTGGTACGGTTTGCTGGGAATCATCGCGGGAATGCTCATGGTCGGGGGGTTATTTTTGACGGGATCCATACATTATGCACCGTACGGCTATTCGTTTCGTATTATTATGAGCATTGTCCTGATCGAGCTTGCGGTTTTCATCGGGGTGTTGATTGGACTCATGGTGTCCACCGTTTCCGAGAATCAGGTTTTTGCGATGGCTCTTACCCCTTTGATCGTACTGCCGGGGCTGCTCCTGAGCCGTGTTACCCTTAACAAGACTCCCTACGAACCGGTCGGTACGCCGGAGGTCCGGCATGTTGATCGAACGCAAGAAGATGGGGACGAGGAGGAAAAACACGGTGAGGAAGCACCCCCGGAGAGGGACGATCTGCTCCCGGCCGTCTGGTATTGGGCGTATCGCGTGCATCCCGTATCGTTTCTGTACGACGGGACTCCGTTAACCCTTCGATTGTCGCCGGAGAACGCTGAGAAAATGAAGCAATCGTACCTTCGGGAGACCGGTCTAAAGACCCTTCTTCCATCCGTGATCCTCGGTTTTTTTCTATACTTTCTGACCCACCTGGTCCTGCTGTTTCGCGGACGGATTGGAACGACCTGGTTTTGACCTGATCACTGCCGAAAAGATGCGTTTACTGGCGTTTCTACTTTTCGGCGTTAATGTTTTCAGGTAAGTATGAGCCGGCGTATCAACCCGATGTTCTTCAGGTACTTTTTTTGACTCCGTGGGCCTGTTACACGTTTCGTAGCAAAGCGGAGAACACGCTGCCCCGACAGCGCGTATATTATAGCTTACCCGAAGATGAGACCAAACTGGTGCGAATTTTAAAAAAAGTGGTGTACGATCAGTGAGTATTCAGCGGAAGGCCTTCACGAAATTTTGACGAAGTAACCCCATTTTCAGCGGGTTTTTGAGGAGATCTGACACCGCAGAGCGCCCGCTGAGGACCCATCCCGTACGGGACGGGCCGTATT
>CAZSFH010000106.1:0-9285 GCA_964606115.1 uncultured Planctomycetia bacterium
CGCCGCAAGCGCCACGGCCGAGCCGCCCAGCGAGTGGCCGACCAGAAGCTGAGGGGCTTCGTGGCGGTCGGAGAGATACCGGGCGGCGTCCACGAGGTCATCAACATTTGAATGAAAGGTCTTATCGGAAAAGTTCCCTTCACTCTCGCCCAGCCCGGTGAAGTCAAACCGGAAGACGGCGAATCCTTCCCGCGCCAGTTGACGCGATATTTCGCGGAGGACAAACAGGTCTTTCCCGCACGTGAAACAGTGAGCAAACAGGGCGTACGCCCGCGGAACGCCGTCCATCGGCCACTCCATGCGCCCGGTCAGTTCGCGTCCGTCGCGGTTTTCAAACGTGATTTTTTCGGTTCTCATGGCTCATGATTGTAAACGATTGACGGAAACGGTTTATTTCGACGCGTCCCGATCCGGTCCGGACCCAGCGGGGTCGTTACGATACGCGAGGTCCACCGACTGCACATGTTCCTCAAACCAGTTCGGGTCCCGGTCCCGCAGCCACTCGATCCGGCTCCCGTGACAGGTCAGCAGGATCACCTGATGATCCGGCACGACGTGTTCGACGAGAAATCGGAAGCAGCGCTCGAACCGCTCGTCGTCAAAATGCGCAAACGGTTCGTCCAGAATCACCGGAAGCGGTTCGCTGCGACTCGACATGTACTGCGCGAGCCCGAGCCGGACGGCAAGGAAAATCTGTTCTTTTGTCCCCTGGCTGAGCGACGTGCGGATTTCTGCGGTGGACAGCGTCGTTGAATCTTCCACGGATTCAATTGTAAAGGTTAGATCCGAATCGAATCGAACGTTTCGGTAGCCGGGTGTTATCCGCTCGATCACCCGGGACGTATGTTGATTCAACGTGTGAGCCCACTCGGCGTGAACCTCTTCGGCGACGTTTTCCAGTACCTCTTCGGCCAGCTCCAGCGCGTCGGAAAGCCGCTCAAGGCGCTCTTTGTACTGCACCAGTTCTTCCCGCTCATCCTCCAGTTTCGGGAACCGCTGTCGGTACCGGGATTCGAGCGACTCCGCTTCCCGTTCCAGATCCGCCCGCTCGGCAATGAGAGCCCGTTTCTTCTGTTCCAGCGACGAACGTTTCCGTTCGTACGTTTCGGGTGTAGCCAGTTCGTCGGGCACATCCAGTTCCGGCCGCTCCTCGCGGATCGCCTCCAGGTGTTCACTGAGCTGTTTGTACATTCGCCGTGTTTCCTGCAGCTTTTCCGGGGACATGGTGGTTTTTTCAATCTCGGGAATCTTCTCCTTCAGGGACTGAAGACGAATATATTTATCGTAATGCGTTTTGAACCTCTCCACTCCCTCGTTCAGGGAGCACTCATCCGGGTCGATTCCGGCCCGATCAAGAATGGAACGAAGCGTGCTTTCCTTGCCGGCCTGCTTTCGTTCCAGTTCCGTACGCCTTGACTGCAGATCCGCGAGATCGGTTTCAATCGAGGCTTTCCGCTTCAGGCGTTCCCGGTATCGATTCAGGTTCTCTTTCAGTGCCTGAAACTCGTCGGTCGATGATTCCGGATCAAGCTCGTGGTCACACCGGTCCAGCAGGGTCGAATATCGCTGCATCAGATTCGATAGTTTGGTTTGCAGACGCTGAATCTGCGATTCGATCTGAAGCAGGGATTCCAGCTCCTCGTACAGGTTCCGGTACGTTTCGTAACGCTCGAGCAAATCCTCGACGCCGTCCAGGCCCAGGGTCCCCGCGACCGTGGTTGCGCGTTTCTGGAGCTGTTTCCGCTTCTGGACATGCCGGGACTGGTGCTCGGATCGTTGTTCGAGTTTGACCTTCCACTCCGACCGTTCATCGCTCCGGTGATGGTCGGCGCGTAAAAGCCGGAGCAAACCGTAGACGCCCAGAGCGAGACCGAGGCCCATGGAACCGTAAGAAACCGCATGCGGAAGGGCCTCCCACCAGAAATACAGCGACATCCCGCTGATCAACAGTATGCCACCCGTGGATGACACAATGGTGGACCGCAGTTTGATGCCGGCTCGCTCCCGGTCGATTTCACGCACCCGATCCCGGGCTTCGCTGATCTCCCGCTCCGCTTCAGCCTCCTGATCGGATAGGCTTCGAAGTCGCTGGCTCATGCCGGTCAGGATTTCCCGATCCTCCGCCTCCAGATCTTCGAACGTGGCCTGCAGTTCAATGAATCGCTCCCGTTTCCGATCCGGTTTCTTCAGTTCCTCCCGCTCCCCGTCCAGCTCCCGACGCAGCTCTTCGATCTCCGACCGGTAGTAGAGGGCCTGCTCACAGAATTCAAGGAGCTCACTCACGTCGCCCGGCTCCAGGTCCACCGATGATTTCATATCATCCAGCTTGCGGTTTACCTCGTCGAGGTTTGCTTTCAGATCCTCCTCCTTCGAGGCCAGCTCTTCCGCCTCCTCCAAAATTTGCTTGCGCTGCTCATGGGCCCGGAGGAGATGTTCCTGCTGCCCGTGAGGAAAGCCTTCATACTCCTCGAGAGCCTCCTTTTCCTCCCGGAGCTCATCCAGCTTTTCTTGCTGTTTTCGATGTCTGTCCAGACGTTTCTCTTGCTGACGCATCCGTGACACGGATTCGTACAGATCAATCCGATCGATTTCATCTTCGATCTCCCGGATCCGTTTTTTCAGGTCGCGAGCGTTCCGAATTTTGTTCTCCGCCCGGTCCCGGCGATCCTTCAGTCGTTCCATTTCACGACAAACCGTCTCAAGACGATCCTCCACCCGCTTTTGCTCCTCCCCAACCGAACCCTGATCGGCCAGGAACCGGCCGGCAAACTGTTCGCGGGTCGACCGTAGCTGCTCCAGAGCCTCCTGTGCCGTGGTTTCGCCTCCACTGGAGTCGGCCATTCGCTGAATGGCCTGCACCAGATCACCCCGTTCCTCCAGGAGCACGATGTCACCCTGGTTAACGAGCACCGAGTTCCGGAACGTCGTCCGGCCGAGGCCTGTCAACTGACGACCGACGTTCTCCTCTCCATCTTCGTCCCGGTACCGATCCGTTACCTCATCGCCGTCCGAGGTTTCCGTCACCTCCAGGCTCGCGTTTTCGGGTTCACGCGAGAGTCTCAACATCTCCCCGTCCACGGAAACGATCCCCGAGAGAAAATATCGTTCATGTTCCCACGGACGGTAGACCGCCCGTTCAGACCGTTCACCGGAACCGTCCGCCCCCACCGGTTCATCGGAAAGGCCGTACAGGAGGGCATCCAGTCCACGAACGAGCGTCGACTTCCCGGCCTCGTTCGGCGCCACAATGAGATTCAGTCGATCTTCGGAAAACGCAATTTTTTTCTGGAGAAGACCGAAGGCGTCAAGCTCAAGGGACTGTATCAGCATCGTTCAGGAGATCCGGGGAATTCTGGAATGAGACGGGTTGTCATGTGAGATTCACCTCCTCGTCCCGTAACGCCTCCACTCCGATCCGCAGTGCCTCTTCACGAACCCGACGCTCCTCCGCGGTCGGTGCCTTCTCGATCCGCTTCCTCATTTCATCGATGAATCGTCCCTCGGCCGTACGACGCCCGGCCGATTCCTTTTCTTTTTCATCGACAGCAAGGCCCGGCGAGGTTTCCGAGAGATCAAATTGAACGTGAAAATACGTCTCGCGGAGCGATTGTATCGGCTCCGAGTGAAGCAGTGAGGCCGACGGTCGTCTTCCCTGCAAGCGAAACTGAACCAGATCGTCCTCGGTAGCACCGAGATCATCGATCTGCTCTTCGACCTGTTTTCGTAACGCCTCCGGGGAGAGTTGAGAGGTAATAGATAGCGCGGAATCATAAATGGAACGGGGAGCAACCTGATCGCGCTCCACGGACTTCGAATCCACGCCGTTTTCCCCGAGAATCCCGATCATGGCCGTACCCGCCTCCGTATCGTCAGGCGTCACTCCCATCGGCGCGCCCGAGTAAGAGGCGCGGAGCCGGCCCTGCTCCTCGACGGATTGAGGTCGGTGATAATGACCAAGGGCCACGTAGTCCAACTCCTGGTTCAGGACTTCCTGCCGGGTGATCGGATGGGTATTCATTCGTTCCGGATCGGGGGACGGGTCGAGGGAGGCGTGAAGTAGAAGTACGTGAATCCGGTCTCGATCCATCACAATCTTCTCATCAAGCACACGATCCGTACGGCATTCACTGGACGTATGAGCGATGCCGGTCACTGACAGACCGTCGGTCCCCGGAACCGGTTTCGTCTCAGGTTGAGAAGACGTAAAAACCATGAGGTTCTCCGGCCAGTGTTCATCCGTTCGCCGGTGAAACGTTTCCGGATCGTACCAGGAAAGAGGAGAAGAATAATCGCGATTGCCCGGTGCGACGAGCACGGGGACCGGATGCAGTTCCTCGAAGGCGTCCCGAAGCGTCCGCGCTTCTTCACGGTCAATCCGGGGTTCCTCGAACAGGTCGCCGGGTAAAAAGATCACGTCCACCTCCGCCTCCACCGCCCGATTCACAATCGTTTCGAGAGCACGAACTCGATCTGCCCGAAGGGTTTCTTTCTGCGAATCGGTTAGCGACAGGGAAGAACCGCTGAAGGCGCGGCCGAGGTGCAGGTCGGAAAACTGTAGAAAGCGAAACGACGTCATGTGGAAATAAGTTGAAGCGGATCAGGAACGTTTCGCTTCATCGGCATCCTTCGGAGCCCCTTCCCCCGCCGGGATTTCGCTCTGCTCCTGATCCTCCGACTTGACCTCCTCCTCCCCTTCCTTGAGGCCTTTTTTAAATTCCGACACCCCTTCACCGAAACCCCGGGCTAGCTTGGGAATCCGACTGGCCCCGAACAGAAGCAAAATAATAAACAGTCCGATGATAATTTCCGGCCAGCCAATCATGGTAGGTCCTGGGAATTGACAGAAAAACGAGGTTGATCAACCACCGGGAGATCCCGGCAAAAACGAAAATCCCCCCTTCGAACGCCTCGTATCCTCCCGAATCCATAGTATAAGACGAACGCCCCCTCTATATCCAGCGTTTTTATTGTAAAACGAACCTGACGACGGTAGAGGACGGATAAAACCTGGATATTTTACAAGCATACACGCGAGCAAAAACCCATTACGTTGAAGGGACCGGATTGATCTGAAAACAATTGTATGCTTTACGTCGTCAGATTGCGCCGGGTCAGGTGGGCGTTGACTCGCTGAGGAGATGGGGGCCGGGGTTTGATAGGTCTAAAACTCAGGTCGGGAAAGGATTCCCGTCCGTACGGTGCAGAAAAAAGAATTTCCGAACGTTTTTAACTTGCTATTTTTTCCTGTTCCTGGGGGTTCTGCTGCTGGTTTTTTGATTCTTCGTCTTCGTCGACGAGGGAGCCGCCACAGGAGGAACCGGCGCCGGCGGTGCAGCCGAAGCAGTGGTTTCCGGTTTTGACTTTTCGATCCATGAAGGCGTCGTAGTCAAAGTCTTTGATGTTCTGCGGCGCGTCCTCTTCGACCGGCATACGCTGGGCGAGGTTGAAGTCACAGTCGTACAGAGTGCCGTCCCAGCCGATGTTGATCTGGTTTCGGCACATGAGGCCGTCGAGAGTGGCCGGGTTGAAGTTGTCCCGCAGTTTCTTCTGATAATCCTCAAGTTTGTCCTGCTGCTTGAGCTGATGTTTGAACATGCCGATCGGCATGTTGGTGATGGTAATAAGGTTGTCGAACTGGATGCCGAATCGCTCGTCCAGCTCCTGCTTGTACTTCTGTTCCAGGTCGCTCTGAGAGGGCGGCAGACTGGGTCCGACCGGATTATAGACCAGGTCCAGTGTTACTTCGTCGTCGTATCCGTAACCGAGATCATTCAGCAACTGCAGGGCCCCAATGCTGTCATTGTAGACGCCCTCCCCTCGCTGTTCATCCACGTTTTCCTCGGAATAACACGGGAGCGAGGCGACCAGGTCGACCCGGTTGTCACGGAGAAACGGAGCCATATCGTCGAACCCGTCCTCAAGGAGGATCGTCAGGTTCGTCCGGACCATGACCTCATGACCGTTCTCACGAAACCGGGAGACGAACGGTTTGAACTGAGGATGGATCTCCGGGGCGCCACCGGTCAGGTCCACCGATTCCGGCTGGAGGCGATTGGCCGCGCGGTGAACGTGGTCCATGGTTTCCTCGTCCATCATCTCGGTTCGTCTCGGCGAGGAGGAGACGTGACAATGGACACACTCGAGGTTACACTTCAGCGTAATGTTCACCTGAATAGTGTCAATTCCAATGGGACGGAGGGGGGCGCCGTTTTCCTCGTGGACTCGCTGGTCGAATTGATCGCTCATGTTTTTCTTCAGATTCCTTTTTTATTGTTTCGAAAAAATCCGGACTCCGTCTCGTTGGTCCTGCGTATTTAAACGAACGACGGTGCGTTTTTATTTCGAGCCGGTCGTGTTGATTTCAGATCAATCGTCAAAGCCAGATCACGAATCATGGTGCGCTCCATGGGAATTCGTCCCTTCTGCTTGTTTCCTGGACGCCAGGTTCCGCTTCGTTTCGACTTCACTCCCTCTCCCTGGGCCAACATATTTTCGCCCTGTTCGGGTGCTTCGCTTCGGGAGGCCCCCTGTTTACTCGTCTGGAGATCTGATTAGGACGATCGGGGCACATCTCAAACCCGAATTCAAGTTTTTTCTTACCGCTCCTTTCTGATTTCTTTTGTTTCCTGTAAAATGCTTCCCGGAAGGTGGCATCCATTATAATCCTTCAACATTTCTATATAAACGATCCAAACCCGATGTCGCTTCGTATGGTGGAAATCATCGCTCCGGACACGCAGCGGGATTCGCTGGACCGGACCCTGGATGAGCTGGACCTGGAGGACATCTGGCGTGAAGACCTGCTGGAGGACAAGTACCGGGTACGCCTGATCTTTGATACCGGGGACGTCGAACCGGCCACCGACGTGCTCAAACAACGGTTTTCCTCCGTGTCCGGATTCCGCGTGATCATTTCCGAAGTCGAAGCCACCATTCCCCGGCTCGAGGAGCGGGATGAGAAGAAACAGGCGGAGGGGGATTCAACTTCCTCTGAGGACGACGGCGAAACTTCACCTTCAACGGGTCGCGTCAGTCGCGAGGAGCTGTACTCGGAGATGCATGACGCATCGCGGCTCAGTCCGATTTATTTTGTGATGCTGATCCTGTCCGGGCTGGTTGCGTCGTTCGGGTTCTATCGCCAGAACCTCGCCCTGATCATCGCCGCCATGGTCATCGCTCCTATCATTGGACCGAACATCGCCCTGGCGTTTGCCACAACGATCGGAGACCTTTCCCTGTTTCTCCGGGCGTTTCTGTCGACTTTTCTCGGGGCGGTCACGGTCTTTTCGGCCGTCGGCGTAGTGGGTTGGTTTCAGCCGATCGAAATGAGTGCGCTGAAGGGCATGAAGGCGTTCTACGAGGTCGAACTCTGGCATATCGTACTCGGATTCTGTGCAGGGGTCGCCGGCACACTGTCCTTTACCCGGGATTATTCGACGTCCCTCGTCGGCGTGGCGGTGGCAGTGGCACTGCTGCCGCCCATGGCGGCTAGCGGGCTTCTTCTGGGAAGCGGACACCTTGCCGCTTCCGCGACGGCGATGCTCCTGGCCATCAACAACGTGGTATCGATTATCATTGCGAGCATTGTGACGTTTCTGATACAGGGGGTTCTTCCGATGGACTGGGGGGAAGATCGGAACTCGAAGCGGATGACAGCCATTGCCGTGACCCTGTGGTTTCTTCTTCTTGTTCTTCTGGCCGGAATCACGTACTTCGTCCAGTTTTAGCGTGGCAACGGGAGATATCCGGTCACCTGAATTACCAATTATACTGGCCGAAATGGGAAGGAGCAATCTTGCTCCGGCGGTTCTTTTTCGGGACCAGAACCAGAACATGCCCCATGGGACTGGGGCCGAGATCGTCACTGCGCTGGTTGTGCGGCGCCATTCCAGTCCGTGTGCCGGCCGCCACGAGTTCGAAGGATTTGAACTGTTCCTTGTTCAGGTTATAGACCGCATTGCCCATCAGTTTCGATTTATAGCTTCGGTCTTTTTTCCTGGGACCTTCTTTCATGTGGACGTTTCCGGACAGCTCGAGTCGGACCGTTTGGCCGTCGTTCGAGCTGACGGTGGATTTCAGTGTGGCTTTCTTGACCGCCTCGTTCGAAAAGGAGGGAACCTGCCCGTGCACGCTGTCGATTAAATGGTGCCGGGCAATCCGGTGGACGAGCTTGCGCGGGACGTTACGGGTCTGACCTTTTTTCGGGTCGGACGGCAGGAAACGGCGCGCTTCCTTTTTCTTGAACCAGGCATAGTCCATGTTCCACGCCCGGTCCCGCCAGTCGCCGAGCTTTTTGTCGCCGGGAAGGTCCCGGGAAAACACGGAAAGGACGAGACCGTCCTCCGGATATTGATCCTGCGTGCGATTGTTCTCTTTCTCAATGCCCTTGTAGCCGTATTTTTTCTTCGCGGGCATTCTTTTCCATTCCCGAAGCGCCTCTTTCAACATGTTCAGAATCGGACCCGGTTTCTGTCGGTTAATGGACTCCAGTAGAATCCCGCTCGGAGCAACCGCGTAAATGCCCTGATGCGTGTCCCCCGGAAAATCACGATCGGCGTAATGGGAATCAGGGTGCTTGACGATTTTCCGAAACAGTTTCTTCTCCTTTCCCGCCAGAAACTGCAGGTATCCCACCTCATCGGCAACGGGCACAAAGTACCGGTTGATCACCGTCTTCAATTTCTGGTTGTTCCAGGCATACTGCCTGGCGCGCACCCCATTGTTTCACGTATGGCCGAGAGGATGACCGTTCATTGCCCAGAGCAGAACCGGCTTCCGCTTCTCGTGTGCTTCCTGGAACGCATCCCACAGCGCCGACCGCCATTTAATGTCCAGGTACGAAATTTCCTTTTTATTCGGAACAATATAATTCTTGATTTTTTGATAGTTTGAGTCATTCAGGTTGACGGATTGGGCACGAAGAACGGACGACGTTCCCAGTACAAGAAGAAGTGCGACGAACATTGCCCCGGCCTTCCTTTTTCTCATGGTGGATTCCCTGGTAAGAGATCTCAAATTTGATCGATTTTTCCCGACTCCGAATTGATCTAATATAACAAATATTCCTGTTTTCATCAATAAAAAAAGTTCTTTTCGAAGATAACGTCCGGTTCATGAATGCAGGATGCAACTTCGCGTTGCATCATCTTTCATCATAGGGTTGCTTCCTCGAATATTCTTGTCAGCCGTTCCGTTTACGAAGAACTGAGGATGCGGCTTTCTCGCGGTGTCTTGTTAGACCCGGTCTGAAAAGGTGCCGTGCACTCAGTGATCCCTCAGCGGGCG
>CAZSFH010000107.1:0-9253 GCA_964606115.1 uncultured Planctomycetia bacterium
CTTTTCCGGTGACCTCGACGGAGAGGGCCCGGATTCGGTGCAGCGAAATCGTTGTCGTTCCCCAGCCCCAGATAAAATATCCGGTGTAACTGAATGTTGCTTCCCCGGTGGTGGTGTCCAGCTTCATGTGATTCCAGCAACCAAAGATGAATCCCGCGACGTAAAGGAATATGCTGAGAATACCGTACCAGAAAAGGACGAAAACCAGAAGCATGAGTATTAGAAAAAGGATCTGTCCCTCTGGTTCAATAAATTCGGATGAGCCGGATGCCGCCAGCGGAATCAGAAAGGGGAGGATTGGTCCCACAAGGAACGGAAAAAAGAAGAACGATAATAAGAGACGGGGGATCGTCCGCCAGTCAAAGCCGGTTTGCCGGAGTATTAGTTTTTCGGACGGTTTGAATGATTCGACTTCAAGTGTAGCCGGGAACATCAAATCCTCCGAATAGAGACCGGAACTGAAACGATGTGCTCGATTCATTATAGAACTGGAGTCGTTTCGTTTCAGGTCGATACCGTTCGTTCTCGGCGTTTTATATCAGAAAAATTTTGTGTTCTTAAGACGCGTGCGATACAATTCTTTGCGTTGTCATGCTAATAGGAAAGAACAGGTATTTTACCTGACTGGAAATTTTCATGAAGCCGGGACAGCACCAGACAAAGGATGAAAAAAGTCGGGTGGATGTGGTTGTGGTGGGGGGAGGGCCCGCCGGGATTGCTGCCGGATTGACGGCTGCCCGCGGCGGGGCGGAAACGATGCTCCTGGAGCGGGCACCGGGACTGGGTGGAAACGTCCGGTCGGCGTTTGTGCATACGATTTGTGGGCTTTACGAAAACGATACGGAGGAAGTCCGTCCGGTTAATCCGACGCTTCCTCACCGGTTTGCCGATCGCCTTCGGGAACGGGGGGGAGCCGGGACACCGTATCAGGCGGGGCGTCTTCAGGTGCTTCCACTGTATCCCGATCGGATGGTGGAACTGACACATGAGCTTACGACGGATCAGGAGGGGCTCGCCGTTCGGTGTTCGACGCCCGTGCGGGACGTTGAGAAGCAATCCTCGGGCTGGGTTCTGACAGCGGCGAATGAAAAGGGGGATGAGGAACAAACCGTCCTTGCTCCCGTGGTGATTGATGCGTCCGGGGACGCCGTGGTGGCGTCCATGGCCGGGGTTGGCGTCAATCGGGCTCCATTTGATGAACTACAAATCCCGTCGTATATCGTTAAGCTATCCGGTGTTCCCGAGGAGGTGCTTGAGGGGTACGAGCGACTTTCCGTCCAGCACACGCTGGCCGAACAGGTGCGTGTCGGTGCGCTCCCGGAGGGATGTGAATCCGTCCTTCTTCGTCCGGCCGCCGAACCGGGAACCGGCTACATGACCCTGAATATGCCTCGGGAAAACGGGTACCGATTTAATCCGTTTGAAAAACGTGAGCTGGAATTGATCGAACAGGAGGCCCGGCGCCGGGTCGAGCGGATTGTCGAAGTTCTCCGGTCGGCGAAAACGTCGTTTCGTCATCTGGAAGTGGCGTCTTATCCCGAGCGAATTGGGGTTCGTGAGACCCGTCGGGTAGATGGAGCGTGTGAGTTAACCGCCGATCATCTCCTGGAAGGGCGGAACACGGAGGAGGCCGTAGCTCAATCCTCGTGGCCGCTGGAACTATGGGACACACACCGGAACCCCACGATGAAATATCCGGAAGGGGTGGCGGATATACCGCTTCGGTCACTCGTCAGCCGGGAGGAACCGTCGCTGGGTGCAGCAGGACGGTGCATGTCAGCAACCCACGAAGCCCTCGGGGCGCTTCGGGTGATCGGCACAGCGATGGCAACCGGAGAAGCAATCGGGGCGGCCGCGGCGCTGGCCGGAGCGGATGCCCGGCTGACGGACGTCAGGGTGGAGCACATCCATCGTTTGAAGCAGGAATGCCATGCATGAACGATCCGGTTAAGTTAAGAATTTTCCTCCTTTCCATTGTCCTTCTCATCCCGGTTTTCGCCTGTCTCACCTCGTTCGTTCTCTTCCTGGTTTTGTTCTTCGGTGTCGTGGGTTTCATTTGTTTCCGATTCGTCGTCCTCCTTCGATTTTTCTTTTTGTTTTTCAAGCATTTCCGGGGGAGGCGTGCGGGCTTCCGAGGGGGGGACGTCCTCCTCGGGTCCGTCTTCCGGTATCGTGGGGGAAGCTTCCGATTCTTCATCCGCCCATTTCATTAAGTCCTCCTGATCGGGAGAAGACGTTCCTTCCGTGTCGGCGTCGTCGGGAAGCATGTTTTCAATCAGTTCGCCAATATCCGACAGCATGTTGATTGGAATGGGGAAGACAACGGTATTTGTCCCTTCGGAGGAGATTTCGGTCAGGGTCTGGAGGTACCGGAGCTGAATTCCCGTGGACGTTTTTCCGATGACCTGGGCGGCGGCGTCCAGCTTTTCGGCGGCTTGATGTTCTCCCTCCGCGGCAATGATCTTCGCCCGCCGTTCCCGTTCCGCTTCGGCCTGCCGGGCCATGGCTCGCTGCATGGACTGAGGAAGCTCAACGTTCTTGACTTCCACGGAGGAGACTTTGATGCCCCAGGGATTGGTTTCCTCGTCGATAATGTCCTGCAGTTCCTGGTTAATTTTTTCTCGTTCCGCAAGTAACTCATCCAGTTCCGCCTGGCCGAGGACGCTTCGGAGGGTGGTCTGGGCAATTTGACTGGTGGCCATGTGGTAGTTGTTGACCTGGATAATGGCGTCCTCCGGCGATTTGATCCGGTAATAAACCACCGCATTGACTTCCACCGGAACGTTGTCGTACGTCATGATTTCCTGGGTTGGTACGTCCAGCGTGATAATCCGAAGACTGACCCGGTTCATTTTTTCAATCGCCGGGATCACGGCGATGATACCGGGTCCCCGTGTCCCGACGTACCGGCCGAGACGAAAGATGACGGCCCGTTCGTATTCCTTAATAATACGAATGGTGCTCGAGATCACGAGTATCAAAAAAACGACGAGACCACCGAAGATATAAACCCAGATCATGATGTTTCTCCTGAATTGGTGGATGAGGTTTGAATGGGTTCGACGATCAGGTACGAATCTTTTTCTCGAACGACCCGGACGTGTTCTCCCGTTTCGATCGGGGAGTCCGAAGTTGATCGGGCCGTCCAGTATTCACCGTGAACATGGACCATCCCTTCCGGATCGATCGTTCGCTTCACCCGGCCTTTCTTATCGATCAGATCCCCCTCACCGATCGCCACTTTTCTGAACTGACCGCTGACGATAAAGTAGCCGACCAGGAGCACAATCACAAGGGCCACGCCGCAGGTCATTCCGATCACGGGGTAGGAAATGGAGAACGGATGGGATTTGAAAAGCATGGTGGATCCCAGAAAAAAGGAAGCCAGTCCCCCCACCGTGAGCAGTCCGAAACTTGGCACGAAGATCTCCGCTATCATCAGCGCGATACCGGCGATAATCAGCAGTAATCCGGCGAAGTCGACCGGTAATATACTCATCCCATAAAGGGCGAACAGCAGACTGAGGCCGCCCACGATCAGGCCGCCGCCGATACCGGGGTTGGCAAATTCGGTCGCGAGCCCGAGAATTCCAAGAATCAACAGAACGTAAACAAGGTTTGGGTTCACCAGGGTATTGAGAACATTTTCCTGCCAGGTCATCGGAAGTTTCCGGAGTTGAGGATTGCCGGAAAGCGTAACGGAACGATCGTTCGTGAGCTTGACGGTTCGTCCGTCCAGCTTCTGGAGAAGTTTCCACGGCGTCGGGGCGATCAGGTCGACCACGTTCTTCTCAGCGGCTTCCGAAGCATTGATGGCTTTGCTTTCTCGGACGAAGGCCTCGGCCATCTCCGCGTTTCGGTTCCGCCGTTCGGCCATGGATTGAATCCGGGCGACCGCGTCGTTCACCACCTTTTTTTTCATGTCTCCTTCCAGGTCTCCTCCCCCTCCCTGAACCGGATGAGCGGCACCGATGGTCGTGCCCGGTGCCATTGAGGCAATATGGGAGGCGTACGTGATAAACACGCCGGCGGAAGCGGCACGTGCCCCTTCCGGTCCAATCCAGACAATTACCGGAACCTTCGAGTTCAGGATGGTTTTGCTCATGCGTTCCATCGAGGACATCAGACCACCGGGCGTGTCGAGTTCCAGCACCAGGGCGCTTGCTCCGTCATGTTCGGATTTCCGGACGGCACGCTTCAGATAATCGGCCGTGACCGGATTGATGGATGAATGCAGACGCGCGTGATATATAAGAGGGTTTGACGTGTCGGACGATTCGGATTGCGCATCAAGAGATCGGGGGATCAGACACAGTGATAGAAGGAGTAAAAAAAGAACCGTTCTCATGGGTCGAGCGGCGTGAGACGGTCTGTGATCTATGGGGTTCATAGAAACAGATGGATTATCCGTCGTAAACAGCATCGAAAAAGGCGGATTCCAGGCGAACCCCACGACAGAAGATTTCGACTACTCGCTGTTGCTCCTCCGGAGGAAGATCCGGTCCGATCTCGTTCATTCGATCCCGAAGGTGACCCACGAACTTGCTGAACGCGGGGTTATTATGGAGTTCGATCCATTCCTGAAAATAAAACGCGTCCGGGGTCCGATCGGATACCCGTCTGGCCCAGGTTTCATACACCCACTCCACGGGCAGAAGGGCGGCGAGTGTACGGGGAAAAAAATCCTCCCGGGCCGTGGAAAGGAGAAAGGACTGGAAGTCACGGTTCACCGGACCCGGTTCGTGTTGTTCGATCTGCGATTCCGGAACGTCGAGCGCCTCCAGTGCTCGCTCGAAAAAATCGTTTTCGTCCGAGGTGACCATCGCCAGAAACTGCGCGATACGCTTTTTGGTTTCCAGAGCGTTCACCTGGCCGATGGCATAGCCAAACACGCTGATCAGGGTGTCGACGAAATCCAGGTCTTCGATCAGATAATGTGCGTATACCTCGCGGTCCAGCGTATTGTCCGCGAGCTCTTCCGTGAATGGATGCTCCACGGCCTCCGTCCAGTGTGGTTCGGACGCCGACCGGAGCCAGTCGCAGAACGAGGTGTCTTGATCTGAAGTAGGGAAGGGAGCGATATCAGCCATCCCGTCATCCGAGGATTGGGGTTTGTTCATATCGGCCATTCCTCCTGCTTCCATGCGGCGTCCCAGAACAGGTATTCATATCGTGCGGAGGTGCGAAACAGGCGAACGTATCGTTTGCGATCCGCGGGCGCGGCCTGTTCCGCGCATTCGTTCATTAGTGATTTGCACCAATCACTGAGTTCCGTAAACTCGTCGCCGGCGTAGGTATCGATCCATTCCGCGTACTGTTCGTGTTCGGGTTTCCCCCGGTCTTCGAGACGACGGCCGGTTTCATTGAACCCCCACATACAGGGAAGCAGGGCGGCGACGGTATCCCCAAACGTGCCGGTGGCCGCCGTTCGGACGAGGAAATCGGTGTAGCCGCGGGTGGTTGGGGAGGGAGTGGTGTTTTCCAGCTCCTCCTCGGAGATGTCGAACTCCGCCGCGTAACTGCGGTGAAGATTCATTTCGGTGTGAATCGTGCTGTCCAGGAGTTCGGCGAAGGTTCCCATGTTTTTCAGGTCCGGTGCACCGGCTGCTCCGAGGGCGAATACCCGGCTATATTCGATCAGGTAGATGTAATCCTGTCGCACCCAATAGCGGAACGGTTTTTCGTCAAGCGTTCCCTCCCCTAACTCCCGGACCATCGGGTGTTCCAGGATCTTTGTCCAGAACGTCTCTGCCTCGTCGTTGATCTGCTCGACGAACGTCATGGTGGATCCGATCATGAAGGTGTGAGCACGAGAAACCGATTCAGGTGATATTCTAACCCGTTCAAAGATGCGTTGAAACCGGGGGATACGTGTTTCGGCCGGGTGTGCAGAAGGAAGGCATACGAAGGGTTTTGAATGGGAAGGCGCTTTTTTTAGCATGATAACGCGAGTAATACGAGCCTCATGATCTTTGTTTCGGTGCAGGGCAAGGAATTTTGAGAAAGCAATGCCGGGAAAGCCTATCGTAGACGAAAAATGATCATCCTTCAGCACGAAGAATGGAGGATGCGGATTCCTCGTGTGGTCATGTCAGGAGGGTGGAGCGTCTCTTTTGTTTCAGTGATTGGACGGTAATGTGATGTCGGAACAACAAGCAATTACGATCTGGATCGGCACGAAAACGCAGGCGGATGATCCGGAAAAAGGAATTTACCGCACCCGCCTTGATCTTTCGACGGGGGAACTGCTTGAACCCGAACGAACGGCGGAGCTGACGGCTCCGGGATTTCTGACCGTGACTCCTTCCGGAACCGAACTTTATTCCATGTACAAAAGCGAGTCGGGAGGGGGCGGAGTGGCCGGATTTCACGTATCGGATCAGGATGAACTCTCGATCATCAACAAACAAAACACGGGGGCGGGAAAGCCTTCCCACGTCAGCGTTGATCGGGAGGGGACCTGTGTCTACTCCGCACAGTACAGCGCCGGGACAATTGCTTCATTTCCTATTCGTGAAGACGGCGGACTTCAACCGGCGGTGGAACGGATTGAGCACAGTGGATCCGGACCGAACAAAGATCGCCAGCAATCCGCCCATCCTCACTGGACGGGAGTGGATCCATCGAACCGGTATCTGTTCGTGCCGGATCTTGGTACGGATGAGGTGGTGGTTTACCGGCGGGGGGATGTTTGTGGGCTGGAGCGTCACCGATCGATATCCGTGGAGCCCGGGAGCGGTCCCCGGCACATGACATTTCACGAGGAAGCGCCTTATGCGTATGTTATACAGGAACTTTCAATGACCGTAACCGTGTACCGGTTTGACCGTGAGGAAGGGGATCTGGAGGCCGTTCAGACCGTCTCCGTTCTGGACGAAGAGGACCATAAACGTCCCAGTAAAGCATCCGAGATCCGGATTCATCCAGATGGTTCATTTCTGTACACCGGCAATCGGGGACACGACTCGATCAGTGTATTCCGAATTGATCCGGAGGACGGAAGGCTTACCTTCGTCGAGCGGGAACCGATACGCGGAGGGTGGCCGAGGAACTTCCACGTCGATCCGACGGGCCGCTGGTTGGTGGCGGCCGGCCAGGAGACGAATACGCTGACGACGTTTGAGATTGATCCGGAACACGGGCACCTGACGTTTACCGGTCACGCCGTGAACGCGCCCGAGCCGATCTGTATCGACTTTCAGCCCGTGGAGACGGGGGGCTGAAAAGAACCGAGCGTTACAGATACCGGGAAAGAAGAACGATCAGGGCAAGCAGAAAGATGGTGATCAGGGTAAAAAGGTTAAAGTATTTCTCGATTCCCTTCCGGATCGGTTTACCGTACCGGTACAGAAGATAAGCGATCAGAAAAAACCGGATACTTCTTCCGATGACGGACGCCGACAGAAAGACGAGGAAGAACCGGGTGAACGCCCATCCGGAGAGGTGTTCGGCGACCACCCCGCTTGCGATGGTAAAGACCTTGAATGGGATGGGTGAGAAGGCCGCCGAGAAGATGACCAGAAACAGGTTTTGGTCATAATGAACCGCCCGTGCAGACGGCGGCCAGCCGGAAGGCTTTTGTCCGTGCTCCCAGAACCAGTGCGATCAGCAGCACGTCCGGCGGTACGGGGAAAAACGTGGCTTCCGTGAAGGCGAGAACGAACAGGGCCAGCTGGCCGTGCGGGGTGTCCGCCCAGGAAAGGGTCCAGTCGTAGAGACGACGGAGTGGATTCCGGGAGACGGAAGCAGATTCGGAATCGCACACGGTGGAGTTTCGTGAGAGAAAAGAAAGAAAACGATCGAACCCAGAGGGTTCGTTAGAGTTCCAGAAATGAACGGCCCTCCGGAAACAGGCACGGAGGGTCCTATCCTTCCGTGCCATTTTTTAACGGGTGCGAAACGATGGACCCGTGACCCGTTGCACATTCAGTTCTTCGCAGAAAATGGTACGACAACCTGCATCAAAAAAGCAAGGGCCGCATTGAAAATGAACATGTGATCAATTATATTGGTAACGTGTATAAAGGGCTTGTAGCTCAGCTGGCAAGAGCGCACGCCTGATAAGCGTGAGGTCGGCGGTTCGAGTCCGCCCAGGCCCATTAAAATAAGTATTTACATCCATCATTGAATCACAAATTACCACGAGGTATGCGTTATGGGATCTACAACGGGGGATCTACAGATCGGCACGAGTGGGTGGGCTTATAATGACTGGCGTGGACAGTTCTATCCGGATGATCTTCACAAGAAGGATCAGTTGAGTTTTTACGCCGAGCGATTTGAGACGGCGGAAATTAACAAGACGTTTAACCAGTTTCCGTTCGCGGGGTACATCCGGAAATGCAATGATTGGGTATCGGACGATTTTTCGTTTTCCGTTTGTGGAAATCGCCGGATCACTCATGAATCCGGTTTGACCGATCTCAAAGGTGTGATGAACGCCTTTTTCAGTCGTCTCGAGGGGCTGGATTGCATGGATGTCGTTGTTTGGGAGATTCCGGAGGACATCGAGAAGGACAAAGATCGTCTGATGGAGTTTCTTGAAGTTCTCCCGATGCAGCTGGATCACGGCATTGAGTTTCGTAACGAGTCGTGGCACGATCCGGAGATTTATCAGGTTCTTGAAGAGCGCGAGGTAGCGTGCGTGACCGTATACGAGGAGGGGGAGGACTGGCCGGATCTTTTTGAGGAGGGGCCGTTCACGTATTTGCGGTTTCGTGGGTCCGGAAACGGAACGCCGAAGAACATTGATACGGAAGTGCTTGAAGAGTATGCCGAGAAGGCCAGCGAGCTCGTCGAGAACGGACGTGACGTCTATCTTTACTTTTTGAACGTGAACGAAGCGAAGGCAATTGAGGACGCCAAAAAGATGGACGAGCTTCTTGGCTGACAGGCAGCTGTGATCCCGAAGGCGGGGGAGGGAGGAGGGGAAAAAACGGAGTCTTGACACGGGCAAATAATTGTGTTATTCTGTTGAATGCTGGAATTGAGACGGACCCGATCTTTGACAAGTTGAGAGTGACGAAACAGGGCATTTTCGAACCATCTACCTGTTCAGGCAGGCCGTGTAGAAACCACGATTGTGGTTAAGAAGATATGCGGCCAGAAGCTACTTAGGGTATGAGGTGGATGCCTTGGCGCTGGTCGCCGATGAAGGACGTGGCAGGCTGCGATAAGCCTCGGGTAACCGCCAAGCAGGTCGAGATCCGGGGATTTCCGAATGGGAGCACCCGATCCGGGTCATGCCGGATCA
>CAZSFH010000108.1:0-7840 GCA_964606115.1 uncultured Planctomycetia bacterium
ACCGCCCGCTGAGGGATCACTGAGTGCACGGCACCTTTTCAGACCGGGTCTATCTCGTTGACCGGACCGTCATGAAACACGAATGTACTGGATCTGCTCGTCCTCCTCGCAGATTTCACATGGAGATAGTTCATCATCCGGAGACTTCACCGTCTCGTGTCGACCGCATCCCCGGCAGGCGTAAACCCCCTTTCCCGGTTGATCACCGGGTTGATACGTGGTTTCAGACGTGCTCATGACGTTCCTTCGGAAAGAAGCGCACCGGCGATCTGTTTCCATTCCTCCTCGAGGGAGAAATCCGGCATATCTCGATTCGCCCGATTGTACCAGTAAGAGGCATTTCCTTTATCTCCTTCTTTTCGATGGAGATAAGCATGTACCCAGGCACCGTTCTGACCTCCCACTTCCTGGGCGATCTCGTGGGCACGATCCCAGTTTCCGCTGGCGTCGTGCCAGAGGGCTTTTACGAGAGGCGGTAGATCGGAGGGAGGTTCAGAATCGCCAAGTCGATCGGTAAAGTCATCAAAATTCATGGTTCACGTCCTTGAAACGTATTAATACTCAATCCCGGGCTGTGCACGAATGTTCTGATCCCGATAGGGATGCTTTACGGCCTTCATTTCGGTGACGAGATCCGCGTACTCAAGAAGTTCGTCGGGGGCATTCCGACCGGTGAGGATCACGTGGCGGTCATCCGGCCGCTGTTCCAGCACCGGTTTCACCTCGTCGAAGCTCATCCATCCATAATACAAAACGTACGTGAATTCATCCAGCAACAGCAGGTCGGGCCCTTCATCGTCCGCAAGAAGTCGTTCACGAGCCATTTCCCAACCGTTTCGAGCTTTTGCTTCATCCTCATCGATGTCGTCCGAGGTCCAGGTAAATCCCTCCCCGCTTGCCTGCCATTCGATGTCCATTTTATCGGCCGCTCGTACTTCTCCCCAGTTACCCGTTTCTCGCTTGATGAATTGCACGACGGAAACGTCCAATCCGCGCCCCCATGCACGCATGAGCGTTCCGAACGCGGCCGTCGATTTTCCTTTTCCCTTCCCGGTGTTGACAATCACCAATCCGTGGCGGCCGGTTTTCATACGTTCCCGATCGCGGTCCTGCTCCCGACGCTTCTTATCTCGACGGTCCTCGCTCAGTTCGTCTTCGCCCTGTTGATTCATTTTTTTGAAGAAGATCGTCCTGCTAAAAAAACGTTTCCGCTTCGACCCATTCATTTTATACGCTTCATCTCTTGTTTTCACAGATCGATCCCAACTGATAAAGAGCCATACACTCCGGAGCTTGAAACCACTGCTCGTTTGCCGAACATAATATTATCGGCAGAAGCACCTTCAATTTGCTCACGAAACCATTACAGACATTCACCATGGAACTTGGATTAAACGATAAACAGGCCGTCGTCGCGGCGTCCAGCCGAGGTATCGGTAAAGGTTGTGCAATCGAACTGGCCCGTGAAGGCGTGGATCTCGTGATCTGCGCCAGGGGGAGAGAGACCCTTGAGGAAACCCGGAACGAAATCGTCGGAGAAACCGGCGTCACGGTTGAGATCGTCTCCGCTGACCTGGACACCGAGGAAGGGGTGCAGAACGTACTCGACTGTGTCGACTCCTCGTTCGGTCACGTCGACATCGCCGTCACCAACAACGGGGGCCCACCGCCCGGATCGTTCGAGGAACTCTCCGAACAACAATGGGAACAAGCCGTTCAGCGTACGCTGATGAGCAGTCTCCGGCTCGCGCGCGGTGTGCTGCCGGGAATGAAAGATCAGGGATGGGGCCGGATCGTGAACATCACGTCGATTTCGGTCAAGGAACCGATTGAGGATCTGATGTTGAGCAACAGCATACGCGCCGCGGTGGTCGGATGGGCCAAGACCCTGTCAAAAGAAGTTGGCGAACACGGCGTTCTCGTCAATAACGTCTGTCCTGGATACGTTCGCACAAGCCGGATCCAGCAGCTTGCCGAAGAGGCAACGGAAGGAACGGATCGATCGGTGCAGGATTATCTCGACGACCTCGGCGAAAAAAATCCGATCGGTCGACCCGGTGAGCCGGAAGAAATTGGTGCCCTGGTGGCGTTTCTCTGTTCCGAAAAGGCCTCCTTCGTCAACGGGACCACGATTCAGGCGGATGGAGGACAGATCGGTTCGCTTCTTTAAGATGGTGGGTAGCAGAGAGAAATGAGGCCCCGATTTATTCCCCGTTTTTACGGGTATGGGGAGCGGAACGACGGACGCGGATTGATTTTACATCGGGCATCTCCACTCCTTCTTCCCGAGGATGAACATCAATTTCGAGGATGTTGCTTTTTTTTGCGGGTTCGTCCCGTCCGAAATGGGAGGGATCAAGTATGGCGTAAATCTTCGCGCCTTCCTTACCGGTCGGTGAATCGGTGGCATAAAAAACACGGTTTCCCTCTCGTTCGATCCACCCCGGCCCGTCAACGTAGTACGTCACGTACTCATTCAGGGAACGGACGTTCGATCCAACCATCCCGTACGCGCTGAGCTGGCTTTTTTCCCCGGCGACCAGTGACTCTCGAGTGGCACCGATTCGAAACTGATTCACCGGCTCCTCCCGGAGCTGTTTGGTATTAATCCACTCCAGTGAATTCGAAGGAGACGAAGAACAGGCCACCGGTATCAGCAGCAACATCAGCGGTATGAAAAATCGTATTTTCATCTTCTCACATCCATGTATTTGAATGCAAAAATTTTCCCCCCTTTAACATATGCTGTTAGTATAGGTCCTCGCCGTAAAAAAAACAAAATTGTTCTTCCGCAAGCGGATTATTCCCGCTTCACGAACCCGGTGATCAAAAATCTTGATTTACATCTTCCCTTTTATTTGAATGAATGTTGCCAGGGTTTCTGAGTTCGATCGAATTTCCTGGTCGTTTCAGAAGGTTAAAAAACATCCCGGCCGTTCCCCTGAAGAAGTTTCTGTGTTTCTCAGGAAAACGTTTCCTGATCGATCATGAGTTCATAAAAACGATTTGCGGAGGGAATAGAATGCCCGTTGCTATTAGCTGTGAATGTGGAAAAAAATTAAAAGCGAAAGACAGCCTCCGGGGAAAGAAAGTAAAATGTCCCGAGTGTAATCAACCTCTGACCGTTCCGGCAAACGAAGGTTCGGAGAATTCAAACACGAAGGAAGATGAACTAAAAATCGGTGAGGTGGGAGAGCACTCCTCCCGTTCCGCTCCGGAGAAAGAAGCCGGACCGAACAAAAGAACAGACGCCGACCGCCAATCCGACCGGGAACCATCCGACGAAACAGATGGAACCGAGCAACAAACGGATCCGGCGTCCCTTGAACACTGTCCGAACTGCGGGGACAAGCTTACGGGCGGCGACATTGTCTGCCTGAACTGCGGCACGGACCTGAGGACGGGAGAAGCAGTCCAGCAGGATGATGAACATAAATACTACCGGCTCAAATACTGGGGAAAGCGAGTTGCGTATCTTGTGGTACTTCTGGTGATCGGCTATTACGGATATATCCTGGTGATGAATATGGTTACGGGCAAAACACCCACCGAAAAAGCGCAGGCCCGGATTGAGAAACTATTTTCCGAAACCGGTTCCTCCTCCAGCAATCCTCAACTGCATTCCTATATTGATCAACTCCCTGTCGCGGGCGAAAAGGGTTTTGACATAATTGCTCGATCCCTCGGGAATGAGGACATCTCCGATCAGGCCCGAGCGCGTGGTCTTCAGTTGATGACCCTATATGCAGCTATCGGCACGTATAAAGATAAGTATAATCTCTCCACCTTAAAAACAGCTCAGAACGGAAAACGGTTTGCCGTGGCACAGGAACTCGCCAATCTACACCACTACCGGGCTCTTCGTGTTCTCCCGCAGTCTTTCCAGAAGTTTGTGCCGTCCATCAAAAACATTCACGATCCGTTTTCGCAGCCCCCTCCTAATCAGATCCGGGATCGATCCTCCATCCGAAACGAGGTGGAAACCCTGCTTGGCAAGAAAAAACTACTGGCCCGTATCGCCGGTTTCCTTTTGTTTGAACAAACCGTTGGACATACGAACTTCATGCGTAAACGAATCAACTCCGCGGATCTCCTGCCCGCATCCGAGCCCGGGGAAAAGCAGGAAAAACTCAAAAAACGCGCATGGTACCGCGTTACGGGAATCTGGTTCGATCAACCGAAATCACTTCGCACATGGTACCAGAAAAATCGAAAAAAAACCCGAACGGCTTGGCTTATACAGGCACTGAAGCGGGCCGAGAAAAAAGCCTCCGAATCCGGATCCGCCGAACCTTCCAGACAGCAGAAACTGGCTTATATCCACCATCAGCTTCGGCTTCAGTCGGAAAAGAACATCGGCGATTGGTCCTCGGTCGACGACTTTCAGGAGACCTGGATCGATCAATGGAAATCATGGTGGGAAGACAAACAGAAGTAAAGAAATGCTCGTCCGTATCATACGGCTGAAAACCCCTCGCATCGTCAGTAGTATGCAATTGAGTTCTCCGTATTACACAATTGTGCATTGCCTGCGGAATCACGCCGCACTGCCGGGGCGGTGGCGCTCTCGCTGAGGTCGCGCTACTTTTCAGATCCGGTCTATTTAGATTCGTTTGCATTTGAGAATTGCCGTTCCCCTGGTATGTATCAGGAACTTGACTACGACAACCTGACCTCAAAGGTCTACGAAATCAATAAAAAGCAGCGTGTGGACTACCGGCTTGACGTATACCTTGCACGCCGTCTCCAGCGATACTCCCGCTCCGTACTGCAGGACTTCATCAAGGACGGACTGGTGACCGTGAACGGTTCCGTGGTCACCAAAAAATCCTATCAGCTCAACTACCGAGATCGCATTGAAATCGATCTCCCCCGGATCGTCCATCCCACCCCCGAACCCGAGGACATTCCGATTCAGGTGCTCCACGAAGACGAACATCTTCTGGTGGTCAACAAACCGGCGATGATGGTAACCCATCCCGACTCCTCCCACCGATCCGGAACACTGGTGAACGCCGTTTTAGGTTACTGCGACCTCGACACAGAAAACCTTTCCCGTGAAAAGGAGGACGTCTACAGGCCGGGCATCGTACACCGCCTGGACAAAGAAACAAGCGGTGCCATCGTCGTGGCGAAAACACAGCACGCACGATCCCACCTCGGTCAGCAGTTCGAAAATCGGAACGTGGATAAAACCTACCTGGCCCTCGTGCGGGGGACCCCGCGCTTCGATGAGGATCGTATCGACGAACCCATCGGTTCGGATCCGAACAATCGCCTGAAACGAAAAGTCCGGGCCGACGGCAAACGAGCAGTATCCACGTATCGGGTGAGCGAAAGATACGACCGATTCAGCTTACTGGAAGTCGACATCGAAACCGGACGCACCCACCAGATTCGGGTGCACCTGGAACACATCGGCCACCCGGTGGTCGCCGACTCGTATTACGGACGGAAAGACGTCCTCCTGCCGTCGGACCTTGACATTGAAGACCCCGAGGAACATGGACTCGATCCGCGAAAAGCTCTCTTGCATCGACAGGCACTCCACTCGAACCGGATCGCATTCGATCACCCTGAAACGGACGAGCGAGTATCGGTTAAAGCACCGCCCACGGAAGATCTTCAGCAAACGGTTGATCTTCTTGAGCGTCCTTGAATAATACCGGGTCAGACCGTTAAAAAATGTAAACGTAATAGCCTCCAATTACCCAAAAACAACACCATGAGTTCACAGGACGTATTTCTCGAACAGGTTAACACCGCCTTTGAGCGAGCTTCGGACAAACTGGACCATTCGCAGGGTATTTTTGATGAAATAAACGCCTGCGATAATATCTGCCGCTTCGAATTCCCCGTCAAACGGGACGATGGATCCATTGAGGTCGTACAGGCGTACCGTGCTGAACACAGTCACTACAAACGTCCCACCAAAGGAGGCATACGGTTTGCCCCTACCGTCAATGTCAACGAAACCGTTGCCCTGGCCTCATTGATGACCTATAAATGTGCGATCGTTGATATCCCATACGGCGGCGCAAAAGGAGGAGTTCGCATTGATCGACGGAACTACTCCCGGGACGAACTTGAACGAATTACTCGACGGTTCACGTACGAACTCATGCAAAAAAATTACATCGGTCCGGGGGTTGACGTGCCGGCACCGGATTACGGAACCGGACAGCAGGAAATGTCCTGGATCCTCGACACGTACAATCAGATGACCGATGAACCTCTGAACGGTGAAGCCTGCGTGACGGGAAAATCCATTTCGCAGGGAGGGGTCGAGGGACGACTGGAAGCAACCGGTTACGGCGTTTTTGTCGGGATTCGAGAAACCTGTCGCCGGGAAGCGAATTTGAATCCCCTCGGACTATCAACCGGGCTGGAGGGAAAACGGGTGATCGTACAGGGCCTGGGAAACGTCGGTTATCACGCGGCGAAATACCTTCAGGAACACGGAGCGAAGCTCGTCGGACTCGCCGAAATTGATGGATCGATTTACAATCCGGACGGATTTGATCTCGAGTCCGTCATGGATCATTTCCAGGATAACGACTCCCTTCTGGATTATCCGGACGCCGAAAACCTGACGCCGCCTGACGAGGTTCTTTACCGCGACGCTGATATTCTCGTGCCGGCCGCGCTGGAAGGGGTCATCACGGAAGAGAACGCAAGTGATATTAAGGCCGACATCATTGCCGAGGCCGCGAACGGGCCCACCACACACAGGGCTCACGAGATTCTTATGGAACGGGATCGTCTGGTGCTACCGGATATTTACCTGAATGCCGGTGGTGTGACGGTCTCCTATTTCGAATGGGTCAAAAACCTGACACACGTCCGTCACGGGCGGCTGAGTCGGCGCTTCGACGAACGAAACGCAGAGCGGATTCTCCGCGCTGCAGATCGCCTGACGACGGAGAAATTTGATGAAGAGCAACTGCAAAAATTAACCAGCGAAGCCGGCTTTGGGGCAAGCGAACGAGAACTGGTCATGTCGGGTCTCGAAGACACCATGATGACGGCTTACGAACAGCTGCACGCCGTTGCAAGCGAGAAAGACGTGGACCTCCGGACAGCCGCATTTATGAATGCGATTGATAAAATCGCGGTGACCTACCAGGAACGAGGAATTTTTCCCTGATCTTCGTACGCCGAAGGTGTCGCGACGATTCGGACGGAACGGCGTACTGAGAAAAACGTCAATTGCATTCCCATTCTTCGATCAGACGGCCCTCACGTCCATAGACCGGATCAAATTCCGGCCGGGGAACGTTACGAATATTTTCAAGTACTTCCGGGCGTTCCCCCTCTTCCCCATAATTCATATCCCAGCTCTGCCCGTCCGGATACGCTCCCACACAGCGGAAGTCGGTACTGGATCCTTCATTTTTATGAGCGGTACCTGCCGGTAACACCAGAACATCCCCGGCGGACGCATCGACGGTTACGCCCTCCGGTCCCCCCAGACGCACCGAAACCTGTCCCCGGTACACCCCAAGGACCTCGTGAGCTGTGCTGTGATAATGGTGATAGGAATAAATGCCGTTCCGCCAGGACCCGGTCCAGTGATTGCGTCGAAACGTCTCCTCGACCCGCCTCGCCGGATCCCCTTCCGTTACGTCGATGGCCGCCGAGTACACGATGAGCGGGAGGTCGGGATTGTTCGGAAACGTCCCGTCATCCTCGAGCATTTGAACAAACACGTTCCCTTCCATGACGGTTACCGGGCAGGCTGATGAAAAACGAAATGGATTTTCAACGCACATTGTCCGGAACGAATTCACGCCTCGAGCAGATCATGGACGGCGACTTCCACCACGCCAACAAGGGCGAA
>CAZSFH010000108.1:7850-9239 GCA_964606115.1 uncultured Planctomycetia bacterium
ATTTCGGGTGCGCTAACTGGCGACGAACTCAAGGACAAGATTCGTGACGCGCATATCGTCGGCATCCGTTCACGCACGCAGTTAACCGAAGACGTTTTTGCCGCCGCCAACAAACTGATTGGTGTGGGCTGTTTCTGCATCGGCACCAATCAGGTGAATCTGGATGCGGCCCGCAAGCGCGGTATTCCGGTTTTCAACGCGAGCGAAGAGATCAAAGCTGGACGACTCCACGTTCGCCGCCGTCATCCGAATCCGAAGAGGATCCCCGATCTCCCCTTCCGCCCGATACCGCACGGCTGCATTCGCCATGATCAGTCCGGGACCACCCACGTCAAGTTCACTGTACCCGAGGTCCTTGAGAAACCGGATCCGCGCTTCGTGAACGAGGGACAGCACCGCATCGTTTCCGAGGTGTCCACCATAATTGAGGTCTCCCACTCGAACGGACATTTCGGTGGAAAACGAATACGCTTCCGGAAAGTCCAGCTCGAGGCGTTCCATTATGGTTTGTGAATGGATTCGCCATGCACGTCTTCGGCCGCCTCGAGAACGGATTCGGAAAGAGTGGGGTGCGGGTGGATCGAAAACGTCAGGTCCTCGACCGTCGCCGCCATTTCAATGGCGAGTGTACCTTCGGTGATAAGTTCGGACGCGTGTTCGCTTGCAATCTGCATACCGAGCACAATATCGGTATCCGCGTCGGCGACGACCTTCACGATTCCCTCCGGACTGTTGGTGGTCATCGCGCGTCCGGAAGCCTGAAGCGGAAACGTTCCAACCGTCGGATTGTACCCGTTCTCCCGCGCCTCTTCGGCACTCATACCGGTGATCGCAATCTCCGGATCCGTAAAAATGACGGCGGGAACAGCCTGGAAATCGGCCGCGGTCGCCTTTCCGGCAATGGCTCCGGCCACGGCTTTTCCCTCCGCCGAGGCTTTGTGAGCGAGAAGCGGCGGGCCCGCGACATCTCCGATCGCATAAATGTGTTCATCCGTCGTCCGGCGGTGCACATCCGTCCGAATGAACCCGTCCTCGTCCCGTTCCACCTCCGTGTTTCCAAGTCCCAGGTTTTCCGTGTTTGGTTCGCGCCCCACGCACATCAGTACCTTCTCCGCCTGAAGTTCTTCCTTACCATTCGGGGTGTCGACGCCCACGTACCGATATTTGCGTTTATCGATGATTTCTTCCGCGGAGGACTCCAGGTAGATATCGACCCCGAGCTTCTGGAGTTTCTTTTTCACGTGCTTTACCAGCTCCGGATCCGTTCCGGGCAGCAATTGATCCATCACTTCCACCACGGACACATCGACACCGAACTTGGCAAAAACGGTGCCGAGTTCAAGGCCAATCACACCACCACCGATCAGCACGAGATTTTCCGGCGCCTCC
>CAZSFH010000109.1:0-2184 GCA_964606115.1 uncultured Planctomycetia bacterium
TCTGTTTGTCACCGGTCAGCTGGCGGAAAGTTCCCTTTTTCGACAGACCGGACGTCTGACGTTTGAGGAGGTCACGACGACGGCCGGCCTTCACACCCGTGACCGCTGGGCAACTGGAGCGGCGTTTGTGGATGTCAACGGGGACGGCTGGCTGGATCTGTTCGTGGGGCACTATAAAGCCCCGTGCGAGCTTTACATCAATCAGCAGGACGGGACGTTTGAGGAACAGGCGGCGTCGTACGGGTTCGACTTTAAGCTTCCGACCGTGTCGGCGGAGTTCAGCGATTACGATCGGGACGGGGATCTGGATCTGTATCTTGTCACCTGGCAGACCTGGCGGTTATCGTTTCCCGAACAACAGTGCGACACGTACTGGGACGGCCCCGATCTTCGGGTGCGACCATCGCATCGAAATCGATGCCAGGTTTTTCACCCCAGTGGAATGAAACCGGTTCTTCGCCAGGCGGGGGAACGGGATTATCTGCTGGAAAATCAGGGGGGAACGTTCCGGGACGTAACGAAACGTGCCGGACTGCTTGAGTACGACGTCGGGAACGACGCGCTGTGGACGGATTACAACCGGGACGGCCGGCCGGATCTGTACGTTGCCAATGACTACTGGGATCCGGACCGCCTGTATCGAAACGACGGGGATGGGACGTTCACGGAAGTGACGGAAAAGCTTCTCCCACACGTTCCGTACTCGTCCATGGGGACGGCGTCCGGGGATCTGAATGGAAACGGCCTCATTGACCTGATCGGAACGGCTATGGCCGGGGTCACGCATAAACGGCGGATGCGGGATCAGGGACAGGCGATGACCCGGTTTACACGCTGGTTTTTTTCCTCCTATCACCCACTTCAGTACAAGCGAAACACCGTCTACCTCAACGCGAAAGCGAACCGGTTTCGCGAGGCGGCATTTCTGACCGGGATGGCCCGAACCAACTGGACCTGGTCCGTGAAGGTCCAGGACCTGAACAACGACGCCCGAAATGACGTGTTTTACTCCACGGGAATGACGTGGGATTTGATCGACGTGGATTTCGCGGGACGCCTCACAAAACTGAAGAACATGTACACAAAGCGTCAGAAAAGCCGCCGCGCCGGAGGAGCGGCGGGGGAGCGGAAGGTCAGGAAGCGGTGGCTTCGTCACCGTCGAAAGGTGTTTGATCAGGGGCCCCGCCGGCGAGAGAAAAATCTGGTGTACCAGAACCGCGGAAGATTGCGGTTCGACGAAGTCGGTACGCAGTGGGGGTTCGATCGGAAAACGATCGGTTTCGGCGCCGCGTTCAGTGACCTGGACCGGGACGGCGACCTGGATCTGGTGGTCAATAACGTGGGTGAGAAGGTCGGCGTGCACGAAAATACGTCCGCCGATCATCACCGGATTCTGCTCCGGCTCAGGGGACGTGGAAACAATACATATGGCATCGGTGCTCGAGTGACGTTCTTCCTGCCGGGGGGAAAACGGATCGTACGGCGTCACAATCCGTTTGAAGGATACATGTCAGCGGATGAACCCCTTATTCACGCGGGTCTTGATCGTGCGGAGCGGATCCGGAAACTGATCATTGCCTGGCCATCGGGGACGAAGCAATCCTTCGAAAACCTGAAATCAGATCGGTTTTACACGATCACTGAACCGGAGAGATCGAATGCCCGGAATCCGTCATCCATATCCTCGGGTGGGACAAAAGAAAAGGGAATGTCTCTTTTTACGTCTACCGTGCTCAATTTTCAGCACGATGAACGGGCGTTTCAAGATATGGATCACCAGCCGCTGCTGCCGTGGAAGCATTCCCGGCTCGGACCGGGACTGGCGTGGGGGGACGCGGACGGGGACGGGGACCCGGACCTGTTCGTGGGCGGGGCGGCGGGGCAGAGCGGGCGGTTATTGATTAACCGGGACGGTACACTCCAGGCCCGGGAGCAGAAGGGCCCCTGGAAAAAAGATGCCGACCACGAGGACATGGCGGTGCTGTGGATCGATATCGATGGAGACGGGTTACAGGATCTGTTCGTGGCCTCGGGCAGTTCCGAATTTGAACCGGGAGCTCCTCAGCTTGCGGATCGAGTATACATGAATCAGGGCGATGGGACGTTTAAAAAACCGTCCATACCGATCCTTCCGGAGGGGAACGACGTCTCCGGTCCTGCGTGTGCCGTTGACTATGATCGAGA
>CAZSFH010000109.1:2202-3799 GCA_964606115.1 uncultured Planctomycetia bacterium
CCGGATTCCGGCCGGAGCCGGTTGCTCGAGAATCACAACGGGAAATATGTGGACGTCACCGACTCCGCGGCACCCGAACTGCGGCGGGCGGGGATGATCACCGGCGCGGTGTGGACGGACGTGAACGGCGATGGCTGGATGGATCTGATGCTCACACAGGCGTGGGGACCCGTTCGATTGTTTGTGAATAACAACGGAACCTCGCTTGAGGAACAGACCCGGGAGGCCGGACTCAACAATACTCATGGGTTCTGGAACGGCATCACGGGGACGGACGTGGATGGTGACGGGGACATGGATTACGTCGTGACGAACCTGGGGGAGAATACGAGATATGAGGCATCTAAAGAGCATCCCTTCAAACTTTATTTCGATGATTTTAACTGGGATGGAGATCGGGAACTCATTGAAGCGTACTGGCAAAACGATACGCTTTATCCGTTTCGGTTTTCGACAAGCCTTTACAGGGCGACCCCGGAGGTGTTTCACTCGTTCGAATCGATTGAGGAGTTCGGTAACGCCTCCCTCAAAGATCTGTATTCCCGGGAGGCACTGGACACGGCGCAGGATCGATCGATTCATCAACTTTCCAGTGTTGTTCTTCGGAACCGTGGTCAGGGAAGGTTTGAGATTGAGCGAATGCCCGCGGACGCTCAACTGGCTCCGGGTTTCGGAACGGTTGTTTCGGCGTTTGATGATCAGCCGGGGGGAGACGCATTTATCGCTCAGAATTTTTTCAGCCCTCGCCCGGACACGGGGCGGATGGACGGGGGGATCGGTTTATTGTTAAGCGGAGCGGGCGATCGAGCGTTTACCCCGGTCTCCGCCGCAACCAGCGGGGTGTCCATCGGAGGAGATATGATGGCCGCCGCTCGGGCGGATGTGAACGGTGACGGACGGCCGGATCTCGTCGTTTCACGTAATAACAGGCGTCCGGTGCTGTTGACGCGGCGGAACACCGGTGAGCGACCGCTTCAGATTCGACTTTCGTCGAACGAGTCCGGGGATCTCCCCGGGACACGTATCGCGGTGAAGGACGGCGAGCGGTGGTTGCGTGTGCGCGAAATCTACGCGGGGGGCGGATATCTGTCTCAGTCCGGTTCATCGACCGTCGTCCGGGTACCGAAAGGAACGGAGGAGGTGACGGTTCAGGTGCGCTGGTCGGATGGAACCACTGATCAGAAGAAGATCCCGGAGCCGGAAGGAAAACAAATTACAATTCGAAAACAGTGAAGAGGGTGTGTCTGTTGTAGTGCACGGAGCGAAGCGGAGTGCACGTTGTTTCTTTTTGAGGTCCTTTCCTGTGTGGAAGTCTGCTCGTCTTCGCGTGCGTGAAAGCCCGGAATCGGTTCTGTTTTCGATAATAAAAGTTCATTTCAGAGTTGGATCGACGTCCGGGCTCGGCCAGGTCAAGCGAACGGTCTTTCCCGCGTGTTTGAATAACAACGTGCACTCCGCTTCGCTTCGTGCACTACAACTGACACACGCCGGCGACGGATTCAGGGCCCTCTCCTATTGTTTTCCGGAAGGTTTTCTGGCGCCAATCGGTCGTGACAGGAGCTGTTGCTGGATCTGGCAAATCCAAAACATTCCAAAT
>CAZSFH010000109.1:3809-9229 GCA_964606115.1 uncultured Planctomycetia bacterium
CTGGCGGATCCGGAGCGTTCCGAGTATTTTGCGCACGATGTTGCGTTTTTTCGGGGATTCGGCGTCACGATGTTCGAGAAGCGCCGCAGCGACCCGTCCGTTCATTCGCATAATGGTGGAAACGTGTCGCATTACGTTCTTTTGACGCCGGGTTTTTTCAATTTTTTGTAATCGTTGCTTTATCTTTCGGCGCGTTCGGGGACGGGGGGATTTCAGATCCTGTTGCTCCAGTTCCCGAATTAACTGATCCCGATCCATTTTTTTTCTTGCGCGGCGGTAACCCTGTTTGACCGATTCGGTGTCGAGGTTCAGTTCCTTGCGCGCAATCAGGTAAATGGTGGCGACCTCGACGTGGCGGTCCTGTTTCCGGAAGATCGACACCAGGAACTTCATCCATTTTTTTGCCTCACTCCGCTTCTGTAGATTTCTATAACGCCGGATGAGCGTTCTCAGTGCGGTTTCCTTTTGGTCGATGATCAGCAGGGCGAGAGCGGCGGAGGTGGCATGGGGATCCAGAAACATGTATCTGGATATTTTTTTCGTCGCCACGTTTGAATCGGTGTTCGATTTTTGAAGCGCGAGTGCGAAATTGACGAGAATCGGTTTCGAGGTATGGAAGCGTACGTTCTTCTTCTGAAACCCCTTTCGAATTTGCGTTAATGAAACGTCCCGAAACAGGGACGAATACAGTTCCGGAGGATGTTTCGAACGGATTGTTTCCAGGGCCTGTTCATACGTAGACGACGCCTTCTCATACTCTTTCCGAATCAAATGAAGCGATCCTGCCGCGTTCAGAAGGAATGGAGCTTTCGAATGGCCGGACGACTGTTTCTGGATCCGGCTGAGCAGCTCGATCCACTGCTGCAGGTTTCCTTCGGTTTCGGGGGATTCGTGAAGGATCCATCTGGCCAGGGCGACGGCATTGCGGAGTCCGTTGTGACCGGCGTCTAATTGTGATTCCAGATTGCTGAGCAGCCTGTTCCTGGAGAGAAGACGTTCAGCCACCTCCGGATTGGACTGAAAGAGCAGATCCCGTGCAAAACGAAAACGCGCGTTCTGGTTTTCGTTCGTAAGGGCCCGAATCGCTTCGATGAAACGGGGGTTGTCCCAGGAGATTGACGTGTGATTGATGAGCTGAAGCGTGAGGCGTCGTATCGTTTCGGGATGGTCCGGCCCCAGGCGTCGGATGAGCAGCGATAGCTTCGAGAGGTAGACGTCCGTCTTACCCCTTGGGATATCGGTAATATAATGCTCTCCCGTGTCGATCAGGCGCAGGACACGCTTGACCTGTTTCAGGCTTCGATCCGTTTTTCCGGATCGTAAATGATCAGCTGCAAGATGGAGGTGAATCCAGATCAGAGGAAGGGTGAAATCCTTTTTTCGAATGGCGGGTTTAGCAAGCTGACCGGCCGATTGAACGTAGTTGATCAGGGGTCGCTGCAGGAGGCTTTTTTCAGCAAGCCGACCGTAGTACCGGTTCGCACGTCGCACGTTCTCCCGTTTCTCATAATATCGGGCAAGTGTAAGAAGCAGGAGCGGGGAGTTATCGAGGTTTGAATGGGAGACCATGTGTTCAATCCATTTCTTTTTTGCTTTTTTCGGTATTTGCCGGTGAAAAGCCTGCACGCGCCCGATGTATTTTGAGGCGTTCATGCCCGTGAAATAGGTTTCAATCACGGATCGTCTTTGCTCCCGGGTGTCCGCTCTCCCGAGGTCGCGCAAAAACTGAAGGCGGCGATGGCTTCGTTGGTACGGAAAGAGATCCCGAATTGGCTTGAGAAAGGTGTTCGATTTCTGAAATCGCTCCTGCCGGTGAGCACGGTACGCGGCGGCGTAATTCATATAGGGCTGCTTGACGTTTTTTCGAATGTCGGGGTCGTTGGTGATAAACGTGCTATTTTCGCTGGATCGTTTCGTATGGGAATAAAGGCCGTCGAGATAGGCCCGGAGGAGCGTTGAATCGGGATTTTGCTCGATGGCCTTCTTCAGGGAGGTTCTGAGAGCTCGGGTATAACGGGGACGTTGAAAGAACGATCGGTGCCGAATCGCGCTCAGCATCAGATCTTGAAAAAGTGAAGCATCACCCTGTTTATCCCGTATTTTCTCTTGAATCCGTCTGGATGAAACGTCCCGGATGTCGGGCATGCCGGGGTCGTCGAGCCAATCCGGTGTTTTCACTTCCCTTTCGTCCGGGTTTGTTGAGTTCATCTGGAACTTCTGGGTATACGGAAACGGGGAAACGGTATCCGGAGCCGATATTCGTACCGATCGAGGGAGGGACACACCCTGGACGGATTGAAACGAACGGACCGAACGGACGTATCGTCTGGAACGTTCCTTGAGCACCAGTTTTTCAAAACGCCAGGTGGATGGGTTCAGGTAGAGTTCCTCCGAGAAATAAAATGACCCCGGCACGATTTTGTTTCGAAGAAGAACGATATACCGTGAGCCATTCTCGGTCCGATATTGTAATTGATAACGTTCTTTATACCGGTTCAGCTGCTGCGGGAACAGATTCAACGACATCAGGTATCCAGGATATCGAACGTCCACATTACGGTTCAGGGTGAATTGCGCGTGAATGTCGTCAAGGAGTCCATACGTGGAGTCGGAAACGTTTTGATTCGGAAACCGAAGGGCGTACGTGAAGGACCGGCCCTCGGTTCTCATGGTGTGAAGCAGGAAGGAAACCTGGTTTCTTTGTGTGACTCCGTCGAACAAATACAGTCGGCCGTTCGGTTGAATCCGGAAATTTCGCGTACGGACAAATTGATTTTGTTTCCAGTACAGCCGGCCCCCTCCTTCCGGTGCTCCCGGTTCCGGTGTGATGTGTACGATGGCTCGTTTGAGTCCATCATTTTGGGATCGGACTTTCTGGATGAGTTCGGAAAGAGGAGGGGGATTTTCCCGCGAGGACGTTTCGGCCGTGGAGTGGATCACACAGGAAAGCCATCCGGCAAGGCAGATTATCAATAGGATCAGGGCGTTCTCGGTTCTGAACTCCTTCATGCGTTTTGTTTGTACACCCACCGAAAATATGTTTCTCACAATTCAGACGATCGATTCGACGCCGCCGTTGGATCGAGATTGTTCATGTTTGTTTTTACCATAATAAGCCCTCGAATATCCAGTTTAATGGATCGAAAAGGTTGGAATAACGGGATTTCTGGGGTACAATACAGGTATACTCTCATGGAACGAGTTGGTCCTATTCAGCTAAATAGACCACATCTGAAATAATGCCAGAAGTACGGGACCTTAGCTTCTTTATTTCGACGCAGGAAGTCCATTGATGGAACAGCATCCGGAGCCGTTTTTGGTGATCGTCCTCTTTCTTGCAGGGTTAGGTATTTCAGAAAGTGCGGGACAGGAGGCTCTCCCTGCTGATGAGCGGCCGAATGTCTCCTCGGAGTCCCTTTCGGAACGAACCGATGGGGGGGAGGGAACGTTATTTCGAAAAAAGGTCCCCGCCGAGACCGGTATCCACCATACGAATCCGATCGAACTAACGCCGTCCCGGTGGTTTTATTTCGGATCCAGCTTTGCTGGAGGCGGCGTCGCAATCGGTGATTATGACCGTGATGGACGTCCGGACGTTTTTGTGAGCGGGCACCTGACCAAAAGCAAGCTTTACCGTCAGACGGACTCGTTCCAGTTTCGAGATGTGACAAATCGCGCCGGAATCGAAACAGCGGACCGCTGGGCTTCGGGGGCCGCGTTCGTTGATCTCAACGGGGACGGCTGGCTGGATCTTTACCTCTGTTATTATCAATCTCCCAATCAGCTTTATATCAATAACGGGGACGGTACGTTTACCGAGCAGGCGGCGAAATATCATCTCGATTTGAACCGGCCCAGCGTTGATGCCGAGTTCGCGGATTACGATCGGGACGGGGACCTGGACCTGTATCTGCTTACCTGGCGCAAGGTCCAATTCGGCTCACCGGTCAACGACTGTGAAACGGTAGGATCGGGCGAAAACCTTCGCGTTCGAAGAACGGACCGAAACCGCTGTCAGGTGTTCAATCCACCCGGAATGGACCCGGTTGTCCGGCAGGCGGGTTATCGGGATGACCTTCTTCGAAATGATGGGGACCTTTTCGTCGACGTCACCGAGCAGGCCGGACTCCTGGCTCATGACATCGGAAATGACGCCACCTGGCTCGATGAAAACCGGGATGGCTGGCCGGATCTTTACGTGGCCAACGATCACTGGGATCCGGATCGCCTGTTTAGAAACAACGGGGACGGAACGTTCAAGGAGATTACGGGACGGGCCGTCCCCCATATGCCCTTTTCCTCCATGGGCGTGGCTTCCGGGGATTTAACCGGCAACGGATTTGTCGATCTGGTCGCGACGGACATGGCGGGCGTTACCCATTCTCAGCGAATACGAAATTCTTATGGTCTGCAGGGGAATTTCTGGGCGTGGTTTGTCACGTCTCATGAACCGCTGCAGTATTTCAGGAACGCCGTCTTTTTGGATTCCGGAACGGATCGTTTTCGAGAGGCGGCATATCTCACCGGAATGGCGCGAACCAACTGGACCTGGTCGGTAAAGGTTCAGGACCTCGATAACAGCGGGCGAAACGACGTTTACTTCACCACGGGGATGACCCGAAGTTTGCTTGATCGTGATTATCGCCGAAAGGCGAGAAAGCTGCATCGGATGTACAGCGATCAGTCCTCCGCTTCCAGCAGATCACGGGGTGGTGTTAAGGGAGGGGGCAATTCCAGATTGGCCCGGCATCAACGGGAGTTGTTTGAGCAGGCCCCGTCCGGCAGGCGGGAAAACATGGCGTTTCGAAACCGAGCTTATCTCCGGTTTCAGCGAACCGACGATGCCTGGGGGCTGGACGAAAACAACATCAGTTTCGGGGCCGCATTCGGTGACCTCGATCGGGACGGGGACCTGGATCTGGTCACGAATAACCTCGGTGATCCCGTCGGAGTCTATGAGAACACCGAGAATGCTCATCATCGACTGATGATTCGGTTGAAGGGACGCTCAAGCAATCCGTTCGGCATCGGAGCGTGGGTGACGCTGGTGACCCCGCGTCAGCGACAGGTCCGGTATCACAATCCGTTCGAGGGTTTTATGTCCGCCGATGAGCCGCTGTTACATTTCGGACTCGGCGATCAAAAGCGGATTGACAAATTGATCGTGCACTGGCCCAGCGGAATACGGCAGGTCGTGACCGGTCTCGAGGCCGACCGATTTTACACCGTTACCGAACCGGAGCCGGACTCGGACGCCGTTCAAAACAACGAACCTGCTTCCGGAACGGAGTCGGAGAGGAAGCGCCTGTTTCAGAGTACGGAACTCCCGTTCAGCCATCAGGAAGCGGATTACGACGACATGAAACACCAGCCGCTGTTGCCGTGGAAGCATTCCCGGCTCGGACCGGGACTGGCGTGGG
>CAZSFH010000110.1:0-9219 GCA_964606115.1 uncultured Planctomycetia bacterium
TTTCTCCTTGCGGACGGAACAAATGCATCCGCACTGACGCTACAGGGGTTTTTCAACAGTCTCCTAGCAAAAATCAATTAATCTGACATCGTCACCCGGAGAGCTTCTTCCAGTGAGGTTTTTCCTTTCAGTACATTGATTAATCCGCAGCGGCGGAGCGTCAGCATATCAAGCTCCTCAATGGCGTATTCCTTTAAATCATGGCTGGTCGCCCCGTCACTGATCATTTTTCGAACATCGTCGTCAAGAAACATGGTTTCCAGAATCGCAAACCGCCCATCGTATCCTCCCATACAATGGCTGCACCCTTCCGCCTCGTAAAAGGTCGGATCATCGTCCAGCTCCTCCTCTTCGAAACCGATTGACTCGAGATAATCCTTATCGGGCATGTCCTCAACGGGTTTTTTACAATGTTCACATAACTCTCGAAGGAGACGCTGGGCGGAAACCAGATTTAGCGACGAAGCAACCATGACTTCATCCACCCCCATATCCGTCAGCCGGGCAATCGCCGAGGGGGCGTCGTTCGTGTGAAGCGTGGACATCACAAGGTGACCGGTAAGAGCAGCCTTAATTGCAATGTCGGCGGTCTCGAGGTCTCGAATCTCACCGATGAGGACGGTATCCGGATCCTGACGGAGAATCGATCGAAGGGATCCGGCAAAGGTCAACCCGGCCTCTTCCTGAACCTGTACCTGTACGATTCCCTCCAGCTCATATTCCACCGGATCCTCAACCGTCGTAATGTTTTCTTCCGGCGTCTGCAGCTCCTGGAGCGCCGAGTAAAGGGTGGTACTTTTTCCGCTTCCGGTGGGTCCGGTCACCAGAATCATCCCCCACGGTTCGTTGATCGACTTCCGAAAATGTTCCAGCGCCTGCGGCTCAAATCCGAGGTCGTCCAGAGCCAGTGCCAGGCCGGACGGATCCAGAATACGCATCACGACCTTCTCTCCATTCACCGTGGGAAGCACGGACACCCGAAAGTCAATTTTGCGTCCCTCGTACTTCATCTGAAATTTCCCGTCCTGTGGCGCCCGACGCTCGGCGATGTCCATCTGAGACATAATTTTGATTCGGGAGACCATCGCCGCGTGCATGTTTTTGGGCGGGGTCAGTTCGGTGGAGAGCACCCCGTCCTTCCGGTAACGGACCCGGATATGATCCTCCTCCGGTTCGATATGAATATCACTTACCCCTTTATCCAGAGCCTTCTTAATAATGGAATTGACAAGCTGGACCACCTTTGAATCCGCCGCTCCTTCGCCGGAAATTTCGGACAGATCCACTTCCTCTTCCTCCTCTTCTTCTTCGAATTCCAGCTCCTCTCCTTCCTCAAGAAGCTCCTCCATCATTTCGTCGTCCTCGTCCTCGCTGTAAATGCGCTCGATTGCTTCCTCGATCGCACGTTCCGTACTGACCATGGTCCGCAGGTCACATTCGGTGGCGAGGCGTATATCGTCCAGTTTCTGGAGGTCAAATGGATTCGCCACGGCAATCGTGAGAAGGTTCCCAATTTTGGAGATCGGCACGATGTCATAGTACTCGGCCAGCTCCTGATTGATGGCTTCGAGCGCTTCCTCGTTCGGCTGGACGCGATCAAGGTTCACGGGCGGAACGTCCATTTCAAGCGCAATTTTACTGATCAGATCCTCCGGTTCGACCAGACCGGAATCGATCAGGGCTCCGGAAAGGGAAACACCGTCCTCACCGATTTCCTCATTGGTCTCTTCCACCACGTCGTCAATCTCGTCCGCCGTGGCGAGATCCCGTTTTACCAGCAGTCGTCGAACTCGACGGTCAAATGTGCTGAGCATGATCTTTTACCGATTAACTGACTTCCGCTTTCTCATCCGATTCTTCCATCTTCTCCGCCTCGCTCTCAAGATCAAACACCTTCGGCTCACCATCTTCCGTTTCCTCAAGCGAAAAGACTTTCTCCTCTTCTTCGGATTCTTCACTCCCTCCCGCTGAAACCGGTTCGGGTTCTCCTTCAGGCTCTTCTGAGGACGGTACGGCCTCCTCTTCCTCCTCGTGATCCGGTTCCCGTTCCATGTGTTCCTCGGCTTCTTCGGCGTCCACGTTTGCGGGGTTCATGCCAAGGCCCGAGACAAGTGCATTCTCAATATCCTTTCGCGTGGAAATAACGAGTTGAATATTCGTCCCGATATACTCCTCAAGCTTATTAAAAAAATCTTCCTGAAGCACCCCTGACACCGCAACCACGGCCACGTCTCCGATCCGGTCCAGGGGAAGGAAACAGTATTCTCTGATAAAGGATTCCGGAATCTCGTCGACCAGCTCATTATTGGGCATGTAGTTGCTCGCATCGACGTACGGAAGTCCGAACTGGGTACAGACCGCCCGGGCGATGTCCTGCTCCGTCACGTGCCCCAGTTCAATCAGGGCCCGCCCGAGCAGTTCATCGGTTTCCTCCTGTCGATCAAGCGCTTCCTGGATTTCCGGCTCCCCGATTACCCCCTCTTCTTTGAGGAGCTCACCCAGTCGCTTTTTGGTTAACTTCGAAACGTCAACCATGTTTTACAAAAGAAATCAATCCTGTTTGTTATATATTATAACATGAAACCGCATGTAATTCCATTTTTTTACGCCTTCTGCTGCTCTCGTTCGATCATTCGCTCCAGCTCATCCGGCTTGTCCGAACGCCCCATCGCTGTGTCATAGGTTATCGTGCCGTTCAGATAATGTTCACAGAGGCTGTCGTTCATCGTTCTCATCCCCATCTCTCCGGAGGTCTGGATGATGGAATACATCTGGTGAGCTTTGTCCTCACGGATCAGGCTCTGAATCGCATCATTCCGCAGCATGATTTCCGCGGCCAGGACCCGTCCATCCTCGTCGGCTTTCCGAAGAAGCTGCTGACAGAAGACTCCTTCGAGCACGAAGGAAAGCTGAGTCCGAATCTGCGACTGCTGATGGGACGGAAACACGTCAATCAGCCGGTTGATCGTCTGAACGGCCGTGCTGGTGTGGAGGGTACCAAACGTCAGGTGCCCGGTTTCGGCAATCGTTAACGCGGCCTCGATGGTCTCGTGATCCCGCATCTCTCCAATCAGGACGTAATCCGGATCCTGCCGGAGAACGCTCCGAAGGGCATCGTTAAATCCGTGCGTATCGCTGCCGACCTCTCGCTGATTCACCAGACAGTTTTTGTGCTTGTGAACGAACTCAATGGGGTCCTCAATCGTCATGATGTGACCCCGTCGGTTCTGATTAATATGATCGATCATGGAAGCAAGGGTCGTGGACTTTCCACTTCCCGTCGCACCGGTCACCAGAATCAACCCCCGGGGTTTCTCACAAAGATATTTACAGACGTCGCCCGGCAGTCCCAGTGCCCGGAACGACTGGATCTCCTGCGGAATCAACCGCATCACCGCGCCGATCGCCCCTCGCTGTCGGAAGACGTTTGTCCGAAAACGGCCAAGTTCTTCAATTCCGAACGACAGGTCCGCCTCCAGATCTTTCTCAAACTGCGCAATCTGATCGGAGTCCAGCACACTGTAGACCAGCTTCTGGATTTCCTCCGGCTTCATGGGATCGAATTCCGTATTAATCAGCTCTCCGTCCACGCGAATTCGCGGGCGTGAGCCGGCGGTAATGTGAAGATCGGATCCTCCACGCTCGACCAGGGTCTCAAGCATCTCTCTCAGATCGGCCATTGGACTCCGTCAGTGAATAGAAACAAAAACAGAACGCAAACAATCAGAAACGGCAAACAGCGGATGTTTTCTGAACCCGGGTTAATCCGCCTCCTCCTGTGCCTTTTCGAGGATACGATCCTGAACCTGAGAAGGAGCGGATTCGTAATGCGAAAATTCGAATTCATACACCCCTTCGCCGGCGGTCAATGATCGAAGCTGCGACTCGTACGTCAGGACTTCTGAAAGCGGAGCCGTCGCTCGTATCGTCTGCTGGTCCCCCTCCGAATCCATTCCCTGAATTTTGGCACGGCGAGAATTCAGATCACCCGTGATGTCCCCCATGAACGAGCGAGGGGCCGTGACCTTCATGTTCACAACCGGTTCCAGCAGGGTCGGTCCCGCATCTTGATACGCTTCTTTGAACGCCTGGGAAGCGGCCCGTTTGAAGGCTTCCTCCGAGGAATCCACCGGATGATCATCTCCATCGTACACTTCCACCGAGACATCGGTGACCCGGTAACCGGCTTTGATCCCCTCTTCCATGGCTCCCTGAATTCCTTTTTCAACCGAGGGAATAAATTTGGTCGGAATGGCCCCACCACGAATCGAATTAATAAATTCAAATCCCTCTCCCCGGGGAAGCGGTTTGATCGTCAGATGCACTTCAGCGTACTGTCCACGTCCGCCGGATTGCTTTTTGTGTCGATACTGGGCCGAAGCTTCTTTCGTGATCGTCTCCCGGTATGGAATATCCGGTTGCTTGGTTTCCACTTCCACGTCAAACTCGTCCTTGAACCGATCCTGAACGAGATCGAGGTGTAACGAACTCAATCCCCGGATAATCAGTTCGTTCGTCTCTTCATTGTGTTCCCGTTTAAAATTCGGATCTTCCTGTGAAATCGTCGCCAGAGCGGTACTGAGACGCTGCTCGGCCCCTTTGTCCTTTGGACGGACGGCAAGGCTCACCATGGGATTCGGCAGTTCCGGCTTCTCCACGATGAGCTGGCTTCCGGGGGCCCGGATCGTCTCTCCTACGTCTCCTTCCTCGATGCCGGTTAACCCGATCATATCCCCGGCTCCCGCCGCCTCAATTTCGTCGTGATCGCCTCCACGGGCGTGGAGAACTTTTCCCACTTCGTACGTATCGCCCGAACCGGCGATTTCGACCTCATCCCCCTCCTCGATCGTGCCCCTGTAAACCCTCGCAAAATTAATGACTCCCACAAACGGATCCGAAATGATCCGGAACGCCTGTGCAAGAAAGGGAGCGTCGGCCTCAACGTCAACGTCCACCTCCTCACGAATAATTTCCCGCTCCGATTCTTCTTGTTCGGCCTCCTCTTCCCCGTTGCCCTTTTCTTCACCCGACTCCTCGGCCTCCTCCCGGATCCGCTCCTCAAACACGGAAGGTGAAGCGGCTTCCAGCGGGGACGGAACGGCGAGTCCAGTGAACCGAACAAGCTCTTCTATGCCCGTTTCCGTCTTTCCGCTCGTGCAGAGGACCGGCACGGCCGTACCGTCCAGCATAGCACTTGTCAGCCCTCGGTGGAGGTCCTCGAACGAAATCTTTTCGTCAGCAAAGTACGCTTCCATCAGATCTTCGTCGGTCTCGACGGCCGCCTCCACGAGTTCCTCGCGATAACGTGCCGACCGATCCTCGAGTTCCGACGACATCTCCACTTCGTCATCCAGCAGATTAAACACGTCACTGAACCCGCTTCCCGTGACGTCCGGGATATTATACGGAAGCACCTCCTGACCAAAGGCCTCCCGTAATTCTTCCAGCACCTCGAAGAAATCGACGTCGTCAGCGTCAAGTTTATTAACGATCAAAAAACAAGCTTTGGATTCATTCTGTGCACGCTCCCACACGTTCCGGGTGTTCACCATCACCCCTGAAGCCGGATCAATCACAATACCAACTGCTTCCACCACCGATATTCCCACGTACGCGTGACCGAGAAAATCCGGATATCCCGGAAGGTCAAGGAGGTTTAGGGCGTAATCGTCCATGGAAATGTGAAACAGTGATGGGTCGATGGAATGCTCTTGTTCCTGTTCTCGATCCGTGTAATCGGACTGTGTGGTTCCCTCCTCGATCGATCCCACCCGTTCGACCTGACCCGTTTGGTTTAAAATGGCATCCGTCAGAATGGTCTTTCCGCTCCCCCCGTGACCGGCGAATGCGATGTTCCGAATCGCTCCAGGCTCAAGTATACTCATTGGTTTCAATCTTGATAACGCGAGAAATCCGCAAAGTCCACTCTACGTCAAAAGGGCTGGATCATGACTTCCATGGTTTGAGCAAATCCCATCAGCTGCTTTTGACGAGAAGATTTACCAAATGGCCCGTTCACGAAGAACCCGCAGGGTCCTCTTCATGGTTTCGGCGATCCTCTGCCTCTCTCAAACACATCCACCTTGATCGAATACGAATTTTCAGCAATCAATTTCTGATACAACGGTTCGGGAGTTTCGGAAAGCGGCTCCGTGATATTCGGAATTCTCGCGTTGTTATGTTAGGGAACAACCGTCTTTCATATTATACCATAAGAGCATTGGGAACGAAAATTTATCGGGTTTCGAACCTTAAAGCGTGGGAATCACAATAATTTCGACGCGGCGATTTTTGCGGCGTCCTTTTTCCGTATCATTTGACGCGATCGGCTCCGTCGACCCGCGCCCGACCACTTTAATTCGATTCTCGTTCAGGCCCTTTGAAATCAGGTGACGCGCCACCGAAATCGCCCGTTCCGAGGACAGGTGCCAGTTCGTTGGAAACTGATCCTTCGATTGTTTGATGGGCTGATTATCGGTGTGCCCCTCGATCACATACCGGACGTCGGCTCCAAACTCTTTCAGTACCGGGACAATTTTCGTCAGCGATTTGCGAGCCTCGTCCCGGAGCGTGGCGGAGCCGGATTCGAAAAAGATCTGAGAGGAGAGACGAAGGGCGGTCTGACCGTTGACCTTCACTTTTTGAACGTCCCCCTTCACCCCCTCGGGAATCTGCAATTTCACTGCACCGGTTTCATCGGTTTTGACGTTGGAGGCCAGCTCTTTGAATTCCTCAAGAGATGCTCCTTGCTCCTTCAGCCGGGTTTTCAGCTTCGTGTTTTGCTCACGAGCATTAAGATATTTCCGCTGGAGATCAGAGTACTTCTTCACCAGTTGATCATTCTCTTTTTTGACCCTGTCATACGCTTTCTTTGGAACAACCTGACAACCCAAAAACATCACCGAAACAGCAAGGATGGAAGACAACGCGGCGAAACGTACTTTCATTCAGGGCCTCCTTCACTTTGAACAAATTGAAACGTTCTATTGCCGAATCTCGGCCGCCCGAACTGCGGACCGACCCGATGAACGGTTCTGATCACAATCCTTCGTTTATCACTCCCCCGGCTATAAATTATCGAAAAAACGCCGAGAAATGATTAAATCGAAACGTTCAGAAACGGTGGAGGGTACGGGAATCTCTCCCCTGTTCCAGCGGCCTCAATTCCCAAAACCGAAAACTGTTTTCGATCTCGCAAGGTCTCAACCTATCGAATTTTTCACGTGAATGCAACTGGTATGAAATGTGATATCACCGTTCGACCATAACGTCCGGCAAGTAACAATATAGCCGCTCCGACGGAGAGGAAAGGGCCAAACGGAATGTAGTGATCCCCTTTTATCCAGACGATCAGCACGCCCACGACCGACCCGATAACGCTGGCCAGGAGAAGCACAAGAGGCATGGAATGCCAGCCCAGGAGTCCTCCCAGAGCTGCCATCAGTTTCACGTCCCCAAATCCCATTGACGGCTTCTGAAAGACAAGCTCACCAAACACCTTGATGGCGTAAATACCCCCGCCCCCCACGATAATCCCGAGAAGCGCCCCGAGCAGCCCGTTTAAAGGGCTCAACTCGTTTCCCGAAACCGTTGGAAGGGGAGAAAAAAAACGGAGGTGTTCTGGAAACACCAATCCGATCAACAACGCAAAGGCGATCCCGGTTACCGAGAGCACGTCCGGAATAATACGATACTTCAGGTCGATCATACTTACCACAACAAGTGCACTCAACACGACCATACGCACGGACAGCTCCGCCCAGAACGGAATTAGTTCCGGGGTCAGGAGAAAAGACATCGAGACGTCCATCCCACCAAAATCATGAGGGGATAGGGAAAGATCCGCCCGGACGGAGAGGTACGCCGTGAGGTAAAGGACGGCATTCAGCAGTTCGATCATCGGATACTGCAGCGAAACCGTCTCCCCGCAGTGACGGCACCTGCCACCGAGAAAAAGATAACTGACCAGAGGTATGTTATCGTACCAGGCAATGCGGGTCTGACAGGAATTACATCGGGAGCCGGGGGAGGTTAGAGACATGCATTTCCGAGGCATACGGTAGATGCACACGTTCAGGAAACTCCCGACCACCAACCCCAGCAACCCGAGAGCGACCGGGACGAATTCATTAAAAAAAACCGAAGGCTGCACGAAATCAGTTCAAGGAATTTGAATCCATCCAATAAGGCGCGCGCTCAGTTTTCATTTCCTGTTCGACGGAATTGCCTCAGTTCCGTGGTGCCAAATTCACGTTGCCGCGTGAGTTCAAGTCCGGCGGGCGGCTCTCCGAGCTGATCGCCGGTCTCACTCTCCACGATCACGCTCCCCCCTACGTTAATGTAAGTCGCCCGACTGACGAGTTCCAGTAACCGAACGAGGTCTCTGCGCGTGTCGGGTTGACGAAAATATCGGTACGGCGGGGTAATGAAAATCAGATCAAATGGAGCGGAGGGATCGGGAACAGTCAGGGGAAATTCAAGGAGATCACATTTCAGGACGCGACTTCGTTTCTCGGCGTTCAGAAGCTGAATGTTACGCCTTACCAGCGATAGCGCTCGAGCGGAACGATCGAGGAAGACCGCGCAAGAGGCTCCTCGACTCAGAGACTCGAGCCCGAGGGCTCCCGTTCCGGCGAACGCGTCCATCACGCGGCTTCCCGAAATCGCTTCTTCAAGCTGATCGAAGAGGGCCTGTCTGACACGACCCCGCATGGGGCGAATTTCTCGATCTTCCGGTGTGTACAGAGTCCGTCCCGCCTCAGTGCCACCCGTGATGGTGAGCTTCGACTCGCCCATGGGCTAAACAGAAAAATCAGTTGCACGTCTCTTTACAAACGGCACCTTCCACGGGAATTCCGGAATCAGAATGCCCTCACGATCCACCATTACGGATTCAGGAGTTCTGAAGAGTTCCCTGACGAAGCTGTTGAACGGCCTTTTTCATGTCCTCCGCGCCGAACGTGGAACTGCCGGCGACAAAGACGTCCGCGCCCGCTTCCGCCGCGGCGGAGACCGTTTCAGGAGAGATACCACCGTCCACTTCGATCAGCGTGTCCTTCCCTCGCGGCAAATCACAAAGCTCTTCTACTTTCTTGAGAGGCTCGCTCATGAAAGCCTGACCTCCGAATCCCGGCCAGACGGTCATCACCAGGACCAGATCAACCATCGGCAACAGGGGGCTGACCGAGGACACCGGAGTGGGAGGATTCAGAACAATAC
>CAZSFH010000111.1:0-407 GCA_964606115.1 uncultured Planctomycetia bacterium
TGCCCCAAAAATCGGACGCTGAGTACGCGCCCCCTTTTCAGATCCGGTCTAACTACCAAAATTTTTGCTCTATCATCTTCGAGTTCTATTCCCTATCCAGAGATTTTTGGAACATGATAGCTCATTTTTTTCTCCCGGAACAGATCCTGAAACTGATATTTTTATCCGGCAGTGTATCCAGATCCTACTCGATCTGATAGGGGGTAGTTTCGTCGGTTTCTGCAAAACGTAGGCGAAAACCGTTCCGGTGCATGCCCGTATAGCGGAACGTATCGAGATAGCGATTTGGGGAGGACGTCTCGCACAGGGGTATTTTTCGAATCGGTTTGAAAAAAAGCCATAAATTCATATAAAGGTATATGTATATTGGGTGTGAATCATTTTCAAAGGGCATCATTGAAGGGTGC
>CAZSFH010000111.1:417-9208 GCA_964606115.1 uncultured Planctomycetia bacterium
GCTGGTTTTAATTTTGTTTACCTTTCTTTCTCTCCAGGCGCAGGAAGCGTCCAATGACAGCAAGACCGTCGGCTTTGTCGTCAAGAATGAAATAGATGGCGGGAGCATCGATTCGGATCAGTTCAAGCAAATCCTTGCAAAAGAACTTCATAAGCAGGGGGTTCGTATTGTTAGTCGTTACGACCTTGAACGGGGAGTAACTGCATACAGTGAGGACGTGGGGGCCAGCGTGGATTCTCTGGAAGGGCTGGATCAACTCATGATGGATGCCGATTCGTCCCGGGCGATTTCAAAGAAGGCGGGGGTGGATTTTCTGCTCTCTGTGGTTCTTACCGGTTACGATTCTCAGGCGAAGGAACTGGCACTGAGGTATAAATTTTTTAACCGCTTTCAGGGAGGAACATTTGACGCGGGGCGGTTAAAAGCTTCAGCTGATCCGGCGTCCTCCGGGAAGGAGGTCATCTCGGATGCGGTGGGGAACCTTGCTGGAAAACTCAAGATGAAGGGGGAGGGGGAGAAGAGCAAAGAGGAAGGGCGCCTGGCGGCCATTTTCGTCAAAAACCGCGAGGGCAAGAAATTAGCCGAGAAGACCGGGACCCTGGAAGATTTTATCGTGGGGGAGGTGACCGGAATCGGGTTCAACGTCATCAGCCGTGAGGATACGATTCAGGCACTGGGGGAGTTCGTCAACAATTCGGGGGAGGAGTCCGGTCGTGATCTTGACGCGTTGCTGGATAGCAACACAACTGCACTTCGACTGGCACAGAAACTCGGGGCGGAACTAATGATTGTCGCCTCAATCAGTAGCTATGGGAAAGAAAAACGCAAGATTAACGTTCGGGATGTGAATCGAACGGTCATCACCCATACGCTCCGTGTGAATTATAAAATTCTTGATGGAGTAAGGGGAAAATCCCTTTCATCCGGAACGGTCAAATCAGACAGGCGAGTTCAGCAGTCCGACGCGGTTTCCAGTACATCAAGTGATGTGTTGAATTCTTTACTCAAGGATGCTGCGACGAAAATAAGAGATCAATTGAAAAAGAAAGGGGGCGTCCGGGCGATCGCGAAACAATCTTCGGATGAGGGCGAAGTTCAAATTGAGGTGTCCTGTGGAATGCGGAACCTGAGTATTCCGTCTGTGCAAAAAACGAAAGACGGGGACTATATCGTATCGGAAAGCAAATTTCAGGTGGACGTCATGAATGTGTCGGTCGCTATAGACGGGACGGTCATCGGGACGGCTCCGGGAACGTTCAGCGTAGCTCCCGGATTGCACAAAATGCGACTGACCCGGGAGGGTTTCAAGGATTGGGAGCGTACCGTCGAGATCAAAAAAGATGGCCAAAAATTTCAGGTTGACATGGCGTTGACCGACAAGGCGATGAAACGGTGGAAGAAAAACGCTCAGTTTTTGCAGGGGCTCAAAAATAGGCGGAAGTTAACGGATGCTCAGGCGGAGAAAATCCGTGGGCTCGCTCAGATGTTTCGACAGAGTGGATACAGGCTGGATGTTTCCGGCGAGGCGGATGACGTGGATATCAAGCACGGAAGGGACGTGATTATTCCTCATCACTGATTTTGATTGCTGAGGGTTTACCTGAAGCCTCCCGGCCATTATGCTGTATGTTCACTTCTCCGATCCTCTCGAAATTCCTATGATGATCTTAAATATCATGAATCGATTGAACACACACATTCAATTTGTTCTTCTGGCGGTGATTTTTGTCACTCTTCCCGTGCAATCTGCCCTTTCTCAGGAGAACGGATTGCTGTCGGTCGGGATTAAGAAAGTCGAGATCACTCCGTCACTGAAAAAGGGCGTCGAGCAATCAAGGAAGAATACCCTGAATCGGATCGTGGATTCCATGGAAAGTCAGATGATAGACGCCCTTCACGGGACCCGGAAATTCAAGGTGATTGCCAGGAGTGACCTTGAGAAAATCCTGAAAGAGCAGGATTTGCAGAGGAGCCTGTCCGGTGAGGACGATATGAATGCATTTAAATTAGCCGGGTGCAAATACGTCGTGGTGACGACGGTGGATGATTTTCAGGATGTCAAGGAACAGTTAAAGGGTGAGAATGGGGAGGTTCTTGCCACCAAGCGAACGCTTACGTTATCGGCCGTCACGAAAATATATAAAACGAAAACGGCTGAACTTGAGGAGTCGGCGAATCTCTCCCTGGAGAAGACGTGGAAAAAAGAGCATATGAGTGGCGTTGATCGGGAGGGAGAACCATCTGATAAATTGATCCAGAAGATTTCGACTCAGATGGCGGAAAAGGTTGCGTATCGGGTAACGGATGTGATTTTTCCCGCCAAGGTGATTGCGATTACCGGCGATACGCTGATGATCAACCGGGGGGATGGGACCAATATCGAATCCGGTCAGTTATGGAGGGTGTTTAAGACCGGGGAGAAAATCGTGGATCCGGATACGGGTCAGGTCCTGGGAAAAAAGGAAAAACCCGTTGGCAAGGTCAAAGTCACGGAGGTGAGACCGAAATTCGCCCGGGCGAAAATTGTCGCGGATAAAGGGATCGAGAAGCATCATGTGCTGAGGCTGATGAAGAATCAATAAAGACCGTTTGCAAGAAATTCATTTGTCACGAGCGGAATGAACGTTTCAAAATACTGTTTTAAGGACCGAAAGCCGGATGCCCGTTTTCAGCTCCCATCTCGGATGGGGCGGCGATAAGAAAGGACCATGAACAACGGACGAGATGATGCAGGATCGAGGGACCGGCCGTTTCTGCTTGAACCCTTATTTCTTCTCGCCGCATTTGTATTTGTCAGTTGTGCGAGCGCGCATTTACAGAACGGCCAGAAGGCACTTGATCGAGGGAATTTAAAAGAAGCTGAAACTCATTTTGAAACGTTTGCGAAAAATGCCCCGGAACGTGATCTTCTTCTTGCTTACCTCGAACTGGGATACGTCAAGCGAGCCCTTGGGATGTACCAGGAAAGCAACCGATTTTTTCAAAAGGCGGAAGACGAGATTGAGAAATGGAGACAGCAACCGGAATTTAAGATCTCGAGTGAGGGATTGTCGTTGTTCACAAACTTGCGTCTTTTGCCGTATCGTGGGCGGTACAGAGATCGGATTATGCTGAATACGTACACGGCGTTAAATTACCTTCAGCTGGGAGAATACGATAAAGCGCGGGTGGAATTAAGAAAAGCATTTGAGGCGCAGTCCGAAGCTGTTCACGAAAATAAAGAACGAATTGAAAAAGCGGAATCGTTTGAGGAATCACAGGCTAAAAGTGATCCGAAGGTCCGAAAAACCCGAAACAACGAGGAAGCACAGGCGAAATTTGAACAAGCCTATTCGGATCTTGAACAGAAGTTCAAGCCGTATGCAAATTATGTAAATCCGTTCTGTGAATGGTTGCAGGGGATTTATTACATGGCGGTTCCGGCGGAAGATCAGGATTTTGATCGAAGCCAGAAGTCCCTGGAGCGCGTGATTGGAATGGTGGAAAACAACAAGTATCTCAAGTATGATTTGAAACTGGCCAGGAAAAGAGGGCAGGGAAAAGAGTTACCGAATCTCACGTATGTTGTGTTTTCGACCGGTAATGCTCCTTCTCTAAAGCAGATTCGTATTGATATTCCCCTTTTTGTCGTGTCAAATCACGTGGATTATTTCGGTCTGGCTTTTCCGAAGCTGGAGAAAGATGATCGGTACTCTGAACATCTGAAGATCAGAACGAAAAATGATCAGTACAGAACGCTTCTCCTCGCCGATATGGATAGCATCGTCGCACGCGAGTTCAAAAACCGCCTTCCGACGATCTGGACGAAAACGATTCTCGGGGCCGTTGCAAAAGTAAGCGCCGCCTATGCTGCGCGGAGAGCCGCGGAGCAAGCCGAGAAACAGAATCCGGAACTGCGGGGCCTCTCAACGGCTGTTCGGATAGCCAGTTCCGCTTATCAGGCAGGCGTGAACCAGGCGGATACGCGGACCTGGAAGAGCCTGCCGAAGCAGTTTCAGTATTGCCGGTTCGAAACGCCGGAAAGCGGGGAAATTCAACTTTCAAGGCCGGCTGGAGGGAGTCAAACAACATCGGTCCGTGTAAAAACCGATCAGTTCAATTTCGTCTTTGTTCGGAGTTATGATCCCGACAAACCTCTGGACGTGAGTACAATTACGTTATCCGTTAGTCCGTAACGAAACCATGAAATATGTGAAACTGTTGTCTCTCGTATTCCTGTTACTTCCATTCGGTATCGTATCCTGCAGCAACACGGTGAATACCGTTGAGCCGGAGGAGGACCGTTCGAATCCGACCACGATTGAAGAAAAGAAAATCATCACGGATTCTTCATTGTCCGATATCGCCAACGTGGTGGACGTACGGGAGACCACGGTCGCAAACGGTTTGTTGAAGGTACAGGTCAAGCTCAAGAATCTTGACACTGAACAGAGACGTGTGAACTATCGGTTTGTCTGGCTGGATGAAGATGGGATGAAGGTGAGAAGTTCCCTGTCGGCCTGGCGTCCAAAAGTTCTCGAGGCGAAGGAAACGGTCTGGATTTCAGCAGTTGCGCCACAGCCAAACGTGAACAGTTTCCAGTTTAAGATGCAGGAACCAAAGAACTAATTCATTTATTCATTTAAGGGGTTAGCATCATGAAAAATATCGGGAAATGTGTCAGTGTTCTTTTCGTAACAATTTCGCTGTTTTTTCAGACCAGTTGCTCGAACAACAATTCGGCCAGACGAATTGACCCGAAGGGTCAGGACACAATCACAACGGTCGAAGGTATCAACCTGCAGGATTGGCGTGATGCCGCAACGAGGCTTTCGGAGTCGTTATTGTCCTCCGGTGTGCTCGGGAAAGAGGGAAAGCCGGATTATATCGCGATTAGTGACTTTGTCAATAATACCAGCCAGCAGGTCGACCCGGATATGATTCTCAAAGACATCCGAACGACCCTGAACAAAAGCGGCCAGGCCCAGACGATTACCACCGTGAGCAGCAGCGGGAAGGTGGAAGATTCCCTTGCCAGGAAGGAATCAAGGAAAAACGAATTTTTGAATGAGGGGGAGCAGAGGCCGGATATAGATTACACCATGAGCCTCAAAATGATTGAACAGCGCGAACGTGCGGGTAACACCCGGCAGGCCGCGTATATCTTCCAGATGTCCCTGACGGACGCTAAACGGGGGGTAGCCGTCTGGGAGGATGAAGCGACGATTGTCAAACAGGGGGATCAGCCTGCCGTTGGATGGTAATCGAGGATGGCACCGGGGGCGTCACCGGCTTTTCTCTTCTTAAAAGGACATCCAACCCGGCGGTCGGACCACTGAAAGAATGAGGTCCATATTCGGCTAATACGAAAACGGATCCCCAGCGGGGAGATCGAAGCTTTTTTTGTTTTTCGATACCGCTTTTCGGTTTTGCTTTTACCGTTTCCTGTACAGTCTTTCCGCCCGCGGTCAAGATGGTTCCCCTGTGGAGAAAGCGAGGGCGGTCTGACGCCGGGTCGACCCGGTACCGGCACCGAAGCTTGGGTTCGCCTTCAGTTGAAAAGGTGGGGAAAAGGAGAAGTACGATGGGGCTTATATCGCTCGTTTGAACCTCGCCTGGTTGCTTACGGGGAACGGCCACCGGCGATGGGAACCTTCACGATTGGGTTCAAAAGGGAACATTGTCATGAAGAAAAAACGTACGAGCATGATGACCGGATACAATGCCGTGTACGTTCTGTTGATGATTTGTCTGTTCGTTGAGTTCGTATCCGGCCCGAAGGCGTTAGCGCAGTCCGATCGAGAATGGTTTCACGCGGCGGTGACGGGCAAGGTCCGGGTGATCAAAAAAGGAATTAATCAGGGCGTCGATCTTAACAAAAGCTATAAGAAAGGAAATACAGCCCTGCATTTTTCGTCGGCCGAGGGTCACGAGCGAATTGTAAATATGCTTCTCAAAAATGGGGCGAAGGTCGACGGGACAAACAGCAATGGCATGACACCGCTGATGGAGGCGGCGCGCAAAGGAAAGACCGTGGTGATGGAATCGTTGCTAAAGCACGGGGCGAAGATCGACGCAAAGAGCAAAAAGGGACACACGCCCCTGATGTTTGCCGCCGCCCTCGGACACAAAAAAACCGTTGGGCTGTTGATCAAACACGGTGCGACACTGAACGAGAGGGATCAGGAGGGGGAAACGGCGCTGATGGAAGCGAGTCAGTTCGGCCATCTTGACATCACCCGATCTCTGATCGATTACGGCGCAAAAGTACGGCTCAAAACCCGCACGGGCAACACGGCTCTTATGCTCGCGGCAAAGAACGGGCACGAGAAGGTGGTCAGGCTCTTAATCAAAAAGGGAGCCGACGAAACCGCCCGGAACCAGAAAGGGCTGACACCGCTGATGATCGCTGCGGCAGGCGGACACGGGAACCTGGTGCAACGGTTTCTGAAAAAAGGAGACCGCATCAGCGCACGGGATCAGCGCGGGAGAACCTCGTTGATGTGGGCGGCGAAAAAAGGAAGGGCGGACGTGGTGAAGTTGCTGATTGAAAAGGGAGCGAAGGTGCGGGAGACGAGCAAGAACGGATTTACTCCGCTGATGTTTGCGTCGAAGGAAGGCCATCCGGACGTGGTCCGGCTGCTCATTCAGTCGGGGGCAAGGGTCAATGCGAAGAACAGAAGAGGCACAACGGCGTTAATGGAAGCCGCTCGAACGGCGAAAAAGAAGGTGGTCCAGATGTTGCTGAAACATGGAGCAAACCCCGCACTCAAAAATAAGACGGAAAAACCGCGGCACAGATCGCCCGGGACTTCGGGTTCAGCGGAATTGCGAAAATACTGGAAAATCATCACTCATCAACCAACCGGTAATGACCTCTCGCTGAAACTGGAATTCGAACGGTGATTGAATCACCTCGGGTCCCCGGATACACTAACGCGTAAGTATTGTCGCGGATTTTTCAAATTTCCTGTTTTTCACACCATGACTCAGTCCGTACCCGTACCCGATGAAGAAGACCTGACCGTTGCTCAGCTTCAGATACTCGAGATGATCCGTGAGGATCCCGAGGCCGCGCAGAAAGAGCTTGCCGAACAGCTGGACATCACCTCAAGCGCCGTCAGTAATCGTCTCCGGGAGATTTCCGGTTTTGCCTGGAAGAACCGAAAGACGTTTATCGATCGTTTCTTCGATCGAGATGGGGAACAAACGGAGGAAAACCAAAATCAGGACGGCCGACATCTGGATGAAGCAGCTGTAAACGGCGATGATGAGAAGCCGACCCGGGAGACGAGCGATTCCGACCAGACAGAGACTTCCCGGGAACATCGAAACCGGGAAAAGCCCCTGGAGGATCTTGCCGACCGGCTTCAGGACGTTGAGGAAAAGCTGAACGTCCTGACCAATCAGGTGAAGGAACTTCAGTGTTCCGAAGAAGAAACCGGCGTCACGGACCCGGATCTGATTCGGAAGCTGGTTCTGACCCTTGGCGGCTCCGACCGGTTTAATGAGGACGAAGAGAGCCGTCTTCTTGATCTCCTGATCGAATAACGACTCAACTTCTCCACCGCATCCATCCCCTCAATATACATCAGGTCGGGCGTTCTCCAGCCTGATATTTTTCTCTGAAGGGTTCAGCATCCCGTTCGGGGTTTGGCGAAAATATCTTTTCGCACGCCGAGGAAGTCCGCCTCGGTGCGGATGGGAGGAAAACCTCTGTTGATTTCAAAGATCTGATAGTTCAGGTTCTTCAGCATTCGATAAATCTTCAGCTGTTTCTTCTCCTCGCGAACGTCCACGTCCATCAGGAGCCGGGGACGATCTCGACGGAAGGTGTTTTTCGCACCTTTGAGCACCCGGACGTCTGCTCCTTCCACGTCCATTTTGATGATGTTCACCCGATTCAGAGACGACTGATCTCGAATTTCGTCCAGCGAACGAGCTTGTACTCGGAAGGTTTCGTCTGAACCTTCGTAGGGATGGAGGGAGCGCTGTCCGGATTCTCTCCCGCGGTACATCTGGATCTGCTCGCGGCAATTCGAGATGGCGTTTTTATGGAGTTCAAGGTTGTCGAGATGGTTCCGGGTTCGTGCTTTTTGAAGCCATCGATAATTTATCGGATCCGGTTCGAACGCGATGGTTCGTCCTTCGTCCGATAGTAACGTGGAAACGAGGATGGAGAAGTAGCCCCGTCCGGCACCCACGTCCAGAACGGTCATATCCCCTTTGATGATCCCTGTGAGAAGATCAGCTTTCCAGTATTCGTAGACCCCCGTAATCCGGTCGATCATCATCGGCGATTCTTTCAGTTTTAACGGAATCAATCCCCAGGGATACCGGTAAAACCGGGTTCGATCCGGTAACAGAATGCGGCCTCCCGAAAGGAAGAACACCCTGCTAAAAAATTTACACAGGGCGACATTCGGAGGATAATCGAGAAAGTCAATGAGATGCTGGAGCTCTCTGCGTTCCATATCTCTTATCGGTTCGATCGGAAAACGAAACGGCCTTCACCGGCCGAAACCCCGGGATGGATTCGGAGCGTTATCTTCAAGTAGTGTATCCCGGTTGCGTCCATGGATCAACGCTGCGGTATTTCTTGAATAGCTCCCTGGATGTACGGTTCGTCAACGAGCTATCATGGTGGTCCCGGATATTGGACGGGGTTTCGAGCGAATACTTCGAGAAACTTGAGTTAGCTCTTGAAAAAAAATTGTGATTTTCTTATTATAGCTGATTTGAGTGAGTAAAAGATTCCAATCACTTGGATTGGATCGGTTCAAAAACTGCCTTCCTCCGAATTTAGGGATTT
>CAZSFH010000112.1:0-9185 GCA_964606115.1 uncultured Planctomycetia bacterium
GCCTGGCAGGGCACCACGGAACAGGGCATGGAGAGCGGTCTCTACGTGAACGAAATGCCGAAATACCTGGACTGGCATCACAACGGTGAGCATTTTGAAGGCTTCTGGCTTGGGGCCCTCTGCGCGCCGCACGACGAGGAATACCGGCGGATGGCACTGAAGTACGCTTCGCTCTACGACGGTTCAGATCGTCCGCATCAGAACTACGATCGGAAACGGAAGATCATTCCCAGTATATTGCACGGCGGCGCCGGACCTCAGCTCGATCCGGAGATCAGTGACTGGATCGCGGGAGAGATTACGAAGAAAAAACGAGCGTTCTGGAGCGCGTGGCTGGACTGTGATCACGACGGCCCGATCAATCTGGTGACCACCAACTTCGGCACGGTCGCGTATATGCTGACCGGCGACCCCCGCTGGCGACGTCCCACCATGGAGTATATCGACGCCTGGAACCGGAGAGCGAAGGAGAACGGGAGCATCATTCCATCAAAGGTCGACCGGGACGGGAACGTTCCGGAGGAGTGGTGGGAGGGGGTTATGGGCTGGGACTTCAAGCGTTTCGGCGGGTTGTTCATGGTGTCCAGCGGACCCCGTGCGGCGTGGGGAAACGCGGCCCTCCTCACGGGAAAAACATCGTATTTTGATACCATGAGGGTCCTGAGTGACGTGCTCTGGAAACATCGTTACCGGATAAAAGAGGATCTTGGCTGGGGCGTGGAAAAGGGCGATTGGGACGTGCCCGAGCACTATAACGGAAAAAAGAAATGGCACGGAGGCCTCGAGCGCGCCGCCGGGGTGTACGCGAACATCCTGGCCAACCTCTGGTTTTTCAGTATGAAGGAAGCGGACCGGAAACGGGTCCTTCAACGGTCGAGCATCCACGGAGCCGCCGGACACGCCACCTGGCAGGAAGGCGGTTACGAACCGAAATGGATTCGTTACCTGGCGGGCAAAAACGACGGATGGCCGAAAAAAGCACTTCAGCGCCTCGTCAAACGGACCAAATCGGACCTTTCAGAACTCCGGAAGACGGTCCGGAACGGGCGAACGCCCAATCCGGATGACTGGCCGATTCACCGCGGTTGGATGGGACCGCTGGTCAACCTGATGACGGGCGGGCCCGTGCCGCTGTGGCACGGACAGCTGCACATGGCACGGTTTCGTTACTTCGACCCCGAACGGAAACGGCCGGGCCTTCCCGAACACTGTGCCGCGCTCGTGACGAACCTGTCCGATACCTCCGCCACCCTGACCCTGGTCAACACAAGCGAAAACGAGTCTCATCGGGTTCTGGTGCAAACCGGAGCCTACGCAGAACACCGTTGTGTTTCCGTCCAACCGGAGGGAGGGGCGAAGACGGACGTAAAGGGACCCTTGTTTGCGGTAAGGTTAAAACCCGGCACAAAGCGAACCCTTACCGTTCGGATGAAGCGGTACGTTCGGGACCCCACGCTGTCGTTTCCGTGGCGCCGATGAATCCCTGTGAAGAAGTGGAGTTCGATCGAAGAGCTGTTATTGGAAGGATCTCAAAAGATTTCGTGATCATTCATTACAGGGATCTCATAACAGGAAGAAATGATGCCAGACTCGAGCTACGTTGTCTCTCGAGGGATCAGTTTGAACCGTTCCTGCACCGGTTCACGGACTCGATGAGTTCGTCGGATTGCTTGACCCCATCGAACCGTTCCTGAATCGTTCCGTCGTGAAACAGGAGCACGAGCGGGATGGCGCTAACGTCGTAGGATTGGGCGAGACCCTGGTGTTCGTCAACGTTTACCTTGGCGACAGTGATCTCGTCACCGAGTTCTTCTTCCACCGCTTCCAGTTCCGGTTCCAGCATTTTGCAGGGCTGGCACCAGTCCGCCCAGAAATCCACGAGCACGGGAACCTCCGAATCTTCAATCAGCGATTGCAGGTGATCTTCGCCGGTTATACTTGTTGCCATAACGTGTTTCAAAGAGTTGAATCAACGTGTGCCGAAATGAGCTCGAAAACGAACCGATCGAATGATGTTTGGAATGGTTGGGGAGATGCGGATGCCCCGGATGTCTCGGCCGGATCGTCGTTTGGCCCCGGAAAGGACCCCGCGTGCTCCGTTCGATTCCCCGAACGCCTCCTCAATGAACGTCCAATGGTAGAGCAGTTCGCGTCCGGATATCAAATGGGAAATGGAAACCGGTGATCTGTTCCGGGAAGCTCGATTCGGATCGGCAGAAAAACATTCTCCGGCGCACGGCTTGACGGCGGGGACCGAAGACCTGGTACAATGACGGGCCGGAGGTGCCTCGCCCGGTTCCTCGTCGGTTTTTTTTACGAACGAATCGGATGGTGCGGAAGCGATGAATGCTGATCGAGTATCTCACCCGGAATCAGAGACGGTCTCGGTCCCGGTTGCAATTCGACGGTTCCGGATCCGCCGCACGGTGATCGCGGGGCTTGTAGGACTGTTGGTGGTCCAGGGGTTGCTCGGCGGATGCACGGCTGTTATCCATCCTCCTTCCTCTCCCTCGAGCCCGACGACGGTGTACGTCGTGGACTACGGCATGCACGCGGGTCTCGTGTTGCCCACCGGTGAAAAACGCCGGTGGGTGGAATATCAGTACGGGGACTGGAACTATTTCGCGCTTGCAAACAATGCCTGGTACAATTCGTTTCCGGCCCTGCTGTGGCCGACGCAGGGAGCGCTGGGGCGCCGCTACGTCACGCCGCCGCCACACGTGGATTCATTGGTAAATCACTTCTCGGGGAAACACGTGATTTCCCTGCGTGTCTCCGACGAACGTGCAGGACAGCTCCGTCAAACGCTGGAAAAGATGTTTGGACGGAACCAGGACACGAAAATTGAAAATGACATTTACGGGTTGACGTTCGTGAAGGTCGACCTTTCCTATTCCCTCTGTTTTCAGTGCAACGATATGCTGGTGCACTGGCTGCGGGAGCTGGATTGTCGGGTGCACGGGACCGCGATGTTCTCCAGCTGGGTTCTGTCGAAAAAAGGTGCCGGGGAGTGAGTTTACAGCGGGAGGCAAATCTCCTCACCGCGTTGCTCTACGAGATGAAGGGTGAACGACGGAAAATGGTTTTCAGCAGGAATGATGGCGGGAATTGTGGAACCCTGGAAGAGGTCCACAGGGATCTGACCTCCGGAACGAAGCGGATTGAAACCGGAGACTTTGTGGTGTAAAGTGAAACGATATGAATTATCAGGAAGCAAAGGATAATCTGTCCCACATTTACGATCACGTCAGCCGCAGCGAAGTGTATCGGGGGTACCGATCGTTGCCCGTGGCCGCGACCGGTGTGCTTGCGCTTTCGGCCGCCGTTCTGCAGCCCTATCTGATCGGGGTCCCCGATGCCGGTTCGTTTCTGCTGTACTGGACGGCCGTTGCGATTGTGTCCGTTGTGATGACGGGAGTTCCCATCGTTCAGCGGTATCGACGCACTTCGTCGCGGGTGAAGCGGCGGAAAACTCGTAAGGCGGTGGGTCAGTTGCTTCCGGCCCTGATCCTGGGAGCCTGTGTGACGGCTGCGATTTATTATTCGTCTCCGGAATTTACGATGCTGATGCCCGGCGTCTGGTCCGTTCTCTTCGGACTTGGTATTTTTTCGTCCCGCCCGTTTTTGCCGGTGGCCACCGGCGCCGTGGCCGCGCTGTATGGTGCTGCGGGGGTGGTATTGCTGGTCTATGCACCGGTGCTCCAGTACTCCCCCTGGACCGTCGGACTGACCTTCGGGGCCGGCCAGTTTGCGTCGGCGGCGGTGCTTTACTGGAACATTGAGCGGGGGAACCATGAGTGATCAGGAACCTTCACGGAAAGGCCGATTCTCCTACGAGGGACTGGAACGAACATTGCACGAACGCGCCCGACTTTCCATCATGACGTCACTGATGTCGAATCCGGAGGGGTTGCTGTTCAATGACCTGAAAACCCTCTGCGAACTGTCGGACGGCAATTTGAGTCGTCACCTCTCCGTGCTGGAGCAGGCGGATCTTCTGGAGCACGAAAAGCAGGAACCGTCCGGTTCCGGACGAGCGGTCACCCTGTATTCCGTCACGGAAAAGGGTCGCGAACGGTATCATGAATACATGGAGGAACTTGAACGGCTCATGTCGGACGCCGAGCAATCGACCGAAGATGGCAAGGAGGATCAATCGGGCCCGGCTTTTTCGCCCGCCACGTGAGATTCTCGAAAGGCCCCCGATCTAATTTTTTTAACCTTTTACTTTATGACATAAAGTTAACGTCTGGAGGAGGTCGAGGTGGTGCAAGGCGCCAACGGGTCATCCGATGATCATTCGGGGAGCACGAATTCACAATCGAAACAGCGGTCCGTTCGGGTTCCGGGGCGGTTTTCACTCCGGTCAAAAGGGGTTTTCTGTTTCTTGACGGTCGTGCTGGCCGATGTTCTGTTTTTCGATGTACCCCTGGGGGGAACGGCCGGAGTGTTTACGGTTCTCCTCGGGGGGTTGGTTCTGCTGACGCGCGGACCGGGATCCCTGGAAGCCGGGGGATGGCTGGCGGGCAGCTGGGTGGTGGTGATGGGAGCGAGTCTTGTGGTGCAGGTGCCCCCGCTCTCCGTTCTGCTGGCGGGGATGGCGGTGTTTTCGTTCTTTCTCCTCACTCACCGAAGGCGGTTCCGGCAGATGTTTTCGCTGCTCTACCGAATGGCCGCGGAGCTTCCGTTTCTGCTGTGGGCCCCGGTGCGGGACAATTTCTTGATTCGCTCCTTCCGGCGGCGTTCGGGTTGGCAGTTTTCCAACCGGGAGGTTCGGTGGGGAACGGATTGGTTGCTTCCGGGTGGATTGCTGGTGTTCTTTGTTGTTCTTTTTTCGATGGCGAATCCGGTGATTTCCAGCTGGAGCTGGTGGGTCCTGGAACAAATCCCGGAGCTGTTTACATTGGACCGGATTCTGATCTGGATTGGAGCCGCCGTGCTTGCGTGGGGTCTTTTGCGACATCGTCCCGGGGGAAACGGGATCGACTCGTCGAACCGGGAATCGGAAGGGGTTTCGTGGGGCCTCCAGATTTCGCCCCCGGCGGTCACACGCAGTCTGTTCGTGTTTAACCTGCTGTTTCTCATCCAGAACGTGCTCGATTTTGTGTATCTGTGGGGAGGTGGTACGCTTCCGAAAGGCATGACATACGCTGAATATGCTCATCGGGGGTCGTATCCGCTGGTGGTCACGGCTCTCCTCGCTGCGGTCTTCGTGCTGATTTCGTTCCGGGCGAACGAGAAGCCGGCCCGTCTGAAGTGGGCTCGCTATCTGGTGTACGTGTGGCTGGGGCAGAACGTGCTGCTGCTGGTTTCGGCCGCCTGGCGGCTGGCAAGCTACGTGGACGTGTACGGTCTGACCCGGTGGCGTATGTCCACCGTCATCTGGATGGGGCTTGTGGCGGCGGGACTTGTGCTGATCCTGATTCGGATTGCCGGGGGGTGGTCGAATCGCTGGTTGATCAATGTCAATGCGGTGTTCGCGGTCCTCGTGTTGACCGTCTGTACGTTTATCCCTCTGGATGCATACATTGCTTCCTACAATGTCAGGCGGTGCCGGGAGGTGGATGGCTCGGGATCCTCGCTGGACGTGGCCTACCTGAATCATCTCGGTCCGGACGCGCTGCCCGCGCTGAAGTGGGTTCGTCCCCACCTGGACGAATCCTCGAAGCGAGAACAGGTGCGGCGTGTCAGCAGGCGTTTATCCCGGACGCTTCACGAGCGAACCGCCGATTGGCAGGGATACACCGTACGACGGATACGGCTGCTGAGTTCGTTGAGGAAGGGTTCGGAATAAAACGGGGATCGCAAGTTTCTCCTGAGTTTGAAAAGGTGCCGTGCACTCAGTGATCCCGCAACGGACGCGACACCGTGTTTCTTTATGATTCTAACTGTTTGAGAACGGAGATCACGTTTTTGGAATCCTTCGTGGGTTTCACGTCCGTATCCCGGTAGACCACGTTTCCATGTCGATCAATAATAAAGGTCCAGCGTTCGAAGGTTGCGCCCCGTTTCAGGGTGTAGGTTTTTCCGTCCACCTCACGTTCAATCGTTCCTCCTTTTTCGACCGGAACACCGAATTTCCGGGCGGTGGAGCCGTCCGGGTCGGACAGAAGGGTGAAGTGAAGGTTGTTTTTTCTGCGGAACAGCTGGAGGTTTCGCACCTCATCCCCGCTGATGCCCACGACCGTTGCGTCAAGGTTGTTCAGGGAGCTCATCTGATCCCGGAACGAACAGGCCTGTTTTGTGCAACCGCGGGTCATGGCGGCGGGATAGAAGTACAGGACCACCGGTTGATCACCGGTGTGTTCGGAAAGTGACCACGTCCTGCCGCGATGGTCCGTGGCCTGAAAATCCGGAGCGGGATCCCCTTCGGCGGGGGGGGAACTCACCCCGCCGGTGTCCCTGTGGGTATCAGGTGCTGTTTTGGACGGACCGCAGCCGATGAGCAGAGCGACAAGCAATAGAAGCATCGAGGACGGGTCCGTTCGTTTATACGGTTTCGTGTTCATTTGTACCATTCATGTTTTCCATTCTTCGCTTCACTTCTGGTTTTCGCGAGCAGCTTTTCCATCTCCGCGACCTCCATTTTCTCCGCTTCCCGTACGGTTTGGAGGTTCTGTTTCAGGATTCTCATCGATTCCATTCCGGTGCAGATGGTGGAGACGGGATGGGACATGGCGAAACGGTGACAGTCCCGCGCGGAGGCAATGTTGTTCCGGGGCAGGCTTCCGAACACGAGTGTTTTCATGGCGATCAGGCCCATGTTCTTTTTTTCAACGAGCGGAACGATATTCCGGGTAAAACTTCGGTAGTGATAATCCACGGGGTTCAGCGGGCACTGGACCGTGTCCCAGCTGAAACCGCGTTCGATCATGGCTTTGTGGACGGCGGGTCGAGTATGGCCCGTGAAGCCAATGTACCGGATTGTGCCCCGATCTTTTAATTTTTGAACGTAATCCAGCACGCCGCTGTTATAAATCCGGTCGACGGCTTTTTTCGTTTTAAGTTCGTGAAACTGCCAGAGGTCGATGGTGTCCACCTGGAGCCGTTCCATGCTCTGTTCGAGGTGTTCCTGGGCCTTCGAGGGGGTTCGTCCGTGGTGCTTGGTCATAAGGAATACCTTTTCCCGATAACCGTCCTTGAGGGCTTTTCCCATCCGGCGTTCGCTTCGGCCGCCGTGGTAATGCCAGGCGTTATCAAAGAAATTGATGCCTTCGTCGACGGCCGTCCGCATCAGGGTGATCGATTGTTTTTCCGAGAGAGAGTTGACCCCGACGTGATATCCTCCCATGCAGAGAAGGGACACCGTTTCTCCGGTGCTTCCCAGTTTGCGGTAGGGGACGGAGCCTTTGTTTTCCTCTTCGCCGGAGGCGGACAGGGAGCCGACCGAAACGGATGCAGCCGTGGAGATCGCGTATTTCAAAAATTTGCGACGGTTGACGGCCATGGTTCAAGAAAACGGCTAAAAAAACCTCGAAACCTCAGCGATACAAACGGTATTGTATCCCATGAACCGTGATCAGTCAATTTTCCGTGATTCGACCGAAGCTGGATCGATGCGTTTCCGGATCGAATAGACTCTTTCTTTCGTCCCGTCTATTCATTCGAATTTTTCCGTTCGGAGGCAGCGATTTTCGGAGACACTGTTTGTATCTCGGGGACACAATCCTGTAAACTTAACGCCGTTGTATCCGTTATCAATCTAATCCTGGGAGAAGCGCCGGCGGGACGGTCGAACCTCGTGCCGCTGATTCATTCCTTTTGGACGTATTCGTTCATTCTTTTTTTTCAGCGAAAAAGGAGTTCGTTATGGCATCCGCCAGTAAAGGAGACAAAGTTCGAGTTCATTATCGTGGAACCCTTGAGGACGGGACCGTTTTTGACGATACGCACGAACGAGAACCGATTGAATTTGCGCTCGGTCAGGGGAAAGTGATTCCCGGTTTTGAAGATGCCGTTGTCGGCATGGAGCCGGGGGATGAGAAGACCATTAACCTGACCACCGAAGAAGCGTACGGGGAGCGCCGGGACGAACTCGTTCAGGACATTCCGGAGGACGAGCTTGCCGACGACTTCGATCCGGACGTCGGGGAGCACATCGAGATTCATCAGGAACAGGGCCCACCCATCCCGGCCCAGGTCGTGGATTCCGATGACGAAGGTCTGACGGTGGACGCAAACCATCCCCTTGCCGGAAAAGCTCTGACCTTCGAAATCGAACTCCTGGATATCGTCGAAGAAGGCGAGGCGGGAGGCGAAGAAAGCGACATCGTTACGCCGTAACGGGTCGACTTCGATCCCGGGAAAAACCGTCTGATGCTTTTGAGGCGGGTTTCCTTTATCCCTCTTCTCCGGATGGGGATTCGTTGGAGGAGGACCGCTGTTCTCGCAGGCATCGAGCAAGGGTCCTGGCGTTTTTCAGGTGTTCGGGGGTCAGGTACTGTTCATCCAGCCAGATCCCGATCTTTTCTTCAATCGATAACAGCACCTGGGTCAGGGTAAGAGAGTCCAGTCCGACGTCCTCGAGGGATGTGTCGTGATCGAGTTCCTGGTCGGGGTCCAGAACCTCTCGAACGGCGTTCAGAACCACGTCTTCAAGTTCGGGAGAGTCCTGTTTTTTCATGATGTGCTGTTCTGGAGATCCATCAAGGAATCAACTGGGATCCGTTCGTCACTCCCGGACCTTCGAGGTTCTCCCTGTTTTGTCGATGGGAAGGAGAAGCGACGAAAAATGGATCCACTGATAAGTGTCATAGGCCATTCCTTCCGGAAACGGTGGAAGGATCTCCATTTTATTCCATCTTCGCAGGAGGGACAAATTGAAAGTCGCCGATCGAACCCTGTATAAAATAGTTGTTCATTTACCTCGGCAAAGCAACGTTCGCATTGTTATGGTAGATCGTTTTCGTCAGGGCGACCATGTTTTCAAAACGGTTCACGGCCGCACTGCTTTTTAGTTTTGTTCTGGTATCAACCGTCGGTTGTGTCTCCGCGCGCGCCGAGGTCGACCTTCCAAAACTGTTTTCGGATCACATGGTGCTTCAGCGGGGTCGGCCGATTCCGGTCTGGGGAGGGGCGTCTTCCGGACAGGACGTGACCGTCACGCTGAACGATCACTCGAAAACGGTGACCGCCGCCGAAGACGGTAGCTGGCGGGTCGAGCTACCGGCGATGAAGGCTGGCGG
>CAZSFH010000113.1:0-8104 GCA_964606115.1 uncultured Planctomycetia bacterium
CGTTTGCTGAAATCAGGGAAAGCGGTGTAACTCCGCTGCCGTCCCGCGACTGTAACCCGGACCTTCACCGGAATGCCCGGTGAGGAACCGATGAACCTTCGTGTGCCACTGACGAATGAGCCGTTTGACTTCGTTGGGAAGGCCGTCCATCGGGCCGGGAAGCCAGAAGACCTCTTCAGCAATCGTATTTGTTTATAATCATGTTCTTCGAGGAAAGAACAACCCTCATGTTTACGCCCCACCCATCCCATCGATTTCGGATTCCCCGGGCCCGAGCGTTTCCTCCCCCGCCCGTTCACGGTTCGTCCTAACGGGATCATTCCCGTTATATTCCTTATGCGTTCGGTAGGAATCCGTATGTTTTATTTCACTCATATCCGGAGAGCATCATGTCCAGCATTGAAAATATTGTAAAACGAGATGGATCCATACGATCGTATCAGCGAGGGAAAATTACCGAGGCCATTTTACAGGCCCTCCAGGCCGTTGATTCCGGGGATCGCTCGGATGCGATCGACGTGGCGAAAATCGTCGAGGGAACACTGGAGAAACGGTACAGCGACACCGATTTCAGCCGTACCGACGAGACCAACGGCGATCCGAAATCCGTGTTCCCCGAGGTCGAAGAAATTCAGGACGTCGTGGAATCGTCCCTTATGAGCGCGGGGTACCACGATGCGGCGAAAGAGTATATTCTATACCGCCAGGAACGGGCCAAGCAGCGGGAGCGTTCGTTGTTCAAAAAACGGGAACAGTTGAAACCGTACGAGTATCCGGAACTTGCGGAGTACGTGGATGCCATACGACATTCGTACTGGATTCACACGGAATTCAACTACACCGGCGACGTTCATGATTACAAGGTCAACGTGACCGAATCGGAACGAAGTGTCATCAAAAAGACCATGCTGGCCATCGCTCAAATCGAGGTGGCAGTCAAGACGTTCTGGGGGGACCTGTACGAGCAGATGCCCAAGCCGGAGATCGGCTCGGTCGGCTTCACGTTTTCCGAAAGTGAGGTGCGCCACATGGACGCGTACTCCCACCTCCTGGACGTGCTCGGGCTGAACGATGAGTTTGAGCAACTCCAGGAGGTCCCGGTGATCCAGGACCGCATGGATTACCTCCAGCGCGTCATCGCCATGTCACGCACGGGAGACAAACAGGAATACACTCGTTCCATTCTCCTGTTCTCCCTGTTTGTCGAACACGTCTCGCTGTTCTCGCAGTTTCTGATCATCATGTCGTTCAACAAGCACAAAAACCTGTTTAAGGGCATCTCCAATGTGGTCGAAGCCACCTCGAAGGAGGAACAGATTCACGGACTGTTCGGCATCGACCTCATCAACCTGATCCGGGATGAACACCCGGAGTGGTTTGACGCTTCCTTCGAAGAATCGGTGCGGGAGCTCTGTCAGAACGCCTACGGCACGGAGCAGGAGATGGTGAGCTGGATGTACGAGGAAGGCGAGCTGGACTTCCTCCCCAAGGATGTGGTGATGGCGTTCGTGAAGGACCGGTTGAACAACTCCCTTGAAGCGATCGGTTACGACGCGGAGTTCGACACCGACGACGAACTCGTGGAGGAAACCAGCTGGTTCGACGAGGAAGTCATTGCGACCAAACACGTCGACTTCTTCGACAAACGGTCGATCAACTACAACAAACGGCAGCAGAGCGTGACGTCCGACGATCTTTTTTAACATCAATTTCCTTCCAACATACTCATGGACTGGTTAAACGAAAAAAGCAGAACGTTTCTCAGACGAGGCTATCTCCGGGACGGCGTAACCGCCGAAGAGCGTATCCGATTCATCGGTGACAAAGCCGAGGAATACCTCGATAAACCCGGGTTTTCCGACAAGTTCTACGACTACGTCTCGAAGGGATACATCTCGATGTCCTCCCCGGTCTGGTCCAATTTCGGCATTGACAAGGGCCTGCCGATCAGCTGCTTCGGTTCCCATATCTCGGACAACATGGGCAGCATTCTCTACACACAATCCGAAGTGGGAATGATGAGCAAGTTCGGAGGGGGGACCTCCGGGTACTTCGGCGATCTCCGGGGACGTGGTGCACCGATCGCCGACAATGGACAGTCCTCCGGGGCCGTTCACTTCATGCAGCTGTTCCAGAAGATGGTGGACGTGGTCAGTCAGGGCAATGTGAGACGAGGACGATTCTCCCCGTACCTGCCCATCGAACACCCCGACATCGACGAATTTCTGGACATCGGCACGGAAGGGCATCCCATCCAGGACATGACCCACGGCGTGACGGTGACCGACGAGTGGATGCAACAGATGATCGACGGCGACCAGGAAAAGCGATCGACCTGGGCGAAGGTCATCCAGCGCCGCGGTGAAATCGGGTATCCGTATATCCTGTTCGTGGACAATGCCAACAACCAGACGGTGGACGTCTACAAGGACAAGGACATGCGGATCAACGCCAGTAACCTGTGCAGCGAAATTATGCTGCCCTCGACCGACGAATGGTCGTTCGTCTGCTGCCTGACGTCCATCAATCTGCTCAACTACCACGAGTGGAAAGACACGGACCTGGTGGAAACCGTGACCTACTTCCTCGACGCGGTGCTTACGGACTTCATCAAGCGACTCGAGGACCTGCGGGATTCCGGTGATCGCGAGGACGAGCAGGCGTTTGAATTCATGAAACGCGCCTACCAGTTTGCAAAGGACCACCGGGCCATCGGTATCGGTGTGCTCGGGTGGCACTCCTTTCTGCAATCCAACCGCATTCCGCTGGAAAGCGAAAAAGCGGACCGGCTAAACCGGGAGATTTTTCAGAAGATACGAACGGAATCCCGTGCGGCATCCCGAAAAATGGCCGACGAATACGGTGAACCGAAGGTGCTGGAAGGATACGGCCGTCGACACACGACCACGATGGCCGTTCCTCCGACCACGTCCTCGTCGTTCATTCTGGGTCAGGTCTCCCAGAGCATCGAGCCGTTGATGTCGAATTGCTACGTAAAGGACCTGGCGAAGATCAAAACAACGATCCGAAACCCGTTCCTCACAGAGGTCCTTCAGGAACACGGCCGGGACGACCGCAGCACCTGGGAAAGCATCCGGGACAACGACGGATCCGTGCAGCATCTGGATTTCCTGACCGACCACCAGAAGCAGGTGTTTCGCACCTTCGCTGAAATGGACCAGACACGGATCATCGATCAGGCGGCCGAGCGACAGCAGTTCATCGACCAGGGCCAGTCCCTCAACGTGATGGTGGGACCGGATACCCCGGCCGACGAGATCAACTCCCTGTACATCAACGCCTGGCGGAGTGGCGTCAAAGCGCTGTACTACCAGCACAGCATGAACGCCGCCCAGCAACTGACACGGAAGCAGATCCAGGAGGGTTGTGCGGTCTGCGAGGGATAGGAGGGTACTTCAAACCCTCGCAACGCCAGCGAACCTTTCCTCATTGGATGAGTCATAAATATATCGTGTCCTCCCCGGGGGCGGGGAAATTCCTGGAGCTGTTTCTCATGACCGGGTTGATCGAGTCCTGAACGACCTATTCCACGTTTGGTAACATCGAAAGGGCTTCAACGATCCGGCGTACCAAACGGCGACTATCGTCGCCTACTACCAACACACGATCTCCTCATGCCACCTCAAAATAAGCGACAGCGGAATGCTTCCGCTTCCATCCCCAAAGTTTACCCAGATACAGATCCGCTGTCTACCGGCGAACACGGGCTTTGCTTGAAGGGACTGAAATATGATACAGTACAGGTTCTCTTCATTTCATGATTACCTTCAGGCTATGGAATCCCTCCAGTGGTCCGAGCAAAAAGAAGAGCTTTTTGAACTGAATGCCAATACGATCGTTTCGGCCAGCGCGGGTACCGGGAAAACCACCACGCTCACCGAGCTGATCGTCCGCTGGCTGGAATCCGATCCGGACGACCATTCCCTGCAGGACCTCGTCGCCATCACCTTCACGGAACGAGCGGCCGGTGAAATGAAACAGCGGCTTCAGGAATTTATCCTGGATCGCCTCGATCGCGGAGAACAGATCTCCATGTGGGAAAACGTACGGCGAAGTCTTCCCGCTTCTTATATTGGAACCATTCACTCATTCTGTACCCGCATCCTGCGCGAAAACGCAATTCGGTTCGGATTGGATCCGAACTTTTCGGTGCTCGACGAGCGAGAAGCAAAACGACAGCTCTCCCGTATCATTAATTCGTATCTGATCAACGCCGTTCAGTCGGAATCAGAGGGGGTCCGGGAGATGCTGCGGAACTTCGGATTTAGTGAAAACCCGCAATCGAGCCATGATCTCAAACAGGTTATGCAACGATTGCTGCAGGAGTGCTGGAACAACGGTCTGCGCCCGGACACCATGCGCCGGCGTATGGAAAAACAGTTCCGGAACCTGCCGGAGGAGATCGACGAACGCGTGGACGAATGTATACAGGCAATCGAGGAAATTGTTCATCTTTCAAATGATTCATTGACCGAGAAAAGCCAGAAACGGGTCGAAACATTTCGTCCCGTCGCCGGCGAATTGAAAGAGTGGCTTCGCAACCTGGACGAAAACACGCCCATCGTGGAATTTTCAGCCAATCGCGAGCGCGCGAAATCGGTTCTCTCCGGGAATGTCAGCAAATCGTTAAAAACGGCTCGGGAACCACTCCGTCGCCAACTCGGTTACCCGGTGAAAAACCCTTCCTCAAAAACCCGCGGAGCCCTGCAAAAAATGGTTGCTTTTCAGAAATCAACTGATCTTCATAAAGAGGTGTTCGACAGCCTTGTGGATATCGAACGACAGTACCAGGAATACAAGCGGGAACAGGGATACCTCGACTTTCATGATCTCCTGTTCCGGGTGCGGGATGGCCTGAAAAAGGATCTTCCCCTGCGCAACCAGTACAAAGAGGAATTTGATCTTCTGTTAATTGACGAATTCCAGGACGTGAATCAACTTCAGCACGAAATCCTGTTCTACCTGTCGGAAACCCCGCACGAAACGGCTCCCGTACCGGAGGATGCGAGCTTTCAGGACCGCATTACCTTTGCTCCGTCCAAATTCGTGGTTGTCGGGGATCCCAAACAATCCATTTACATGTTCCGGGGGGCGGACGTATCGGTCTTCCAGGATACAGTCAACCTGGTAACCGAACGAGGAGGTCAATCGTATTCTTTTCAGGAAAACTACCGGAGCATACCGTCGTTGCTTCACTTTTTTAATGCGTTCAGCAGACACCTCTTTGAGGAATCGGACGATTCCTGTTTCGTATCCTACGACGAGAACGATGATTTGGTCGAAACCCGAAAACCTTCTTTTGATGATGGAAATCCGCGTATTGAACTGCTCAGTCCCGGTAAAACAAAGGGGGCTTCCGACCAGATGCGGCGCCTCGAAGCGGAAACGATTGCGGAACGGATCGAGGAGTTAACCGCGGACGATTCCCCGGTTCAGGTCGCGGGAGAACATGGAACGTCCCGCTCCCCGGAGTACGGAGACATTGCCATTCTGTTCCGGAAAACAAGCTACCTGCAGGAGTACGAACGGGCTCTGCGAAACGGGGGAATTCCATATCGACTTTTCAAGGGACAATCCTTCTTTTCCACCCCGGAAATCCGGGACATGGCCAATCTTTTTACTCTTCTGAAAAATCCCTCCAAACCGATTCCGCTGTTTGGATTTCTGAAGTCTCCGCTTGTGGGTGTAATCGAAGACACGCTTATGCATATTAAATCAAAGGCGCACCGGGACCTCGAAGGAAACCTTATTGACGCATTCCGACGGATTGATCTCACGAAATTACCGGAGGGAGAAGGAAAGAAAATAAAACAGGCACGATCGGACCTTGATCGGTTTCTTTCCCTCCGTGATCGAATCGCCCCCGACCGGCTCGTTTCACATGTTCGGGACCGAACGGACCTGGACGCCGTTCTTTCCACGGGAACCCGCGGACGACAGGCGGTGGCCAACCTCGACAAGCTGGAAGCGCTTCTGCGAGAAGGAGAAGGGGGAGAACCCATGAGTTTTTTTGAAGCAGCTAATTATTTGCGCTCAAGTGTGGACGGCGACGCCGTGGAAGAGGAAGCGCCGGTATCGGAACAGGGAGAGGAACTTGTACAGCTGATGACCATCCATTCAGCGAAAGGGCTGGAATTTCCAATCGTAATGATCGCCGATATGGGTTCGGTGAAACCACGGGTTCACGGCACCTGTCTTTTTGACCGGGACATTGGTATAGGGATGCGGTGGAGAAGTCCGGAAACGGATATTTCTCACCATACCTGGTCCTATAAGCTCGTTCGAGAAAAACAGAAGAAAAAAGAAAAGGCGGAATCCCTGCGCCTTCTGTATGTTGCTATGACGCGGGCTCGGGATTACCTTCTGTTCTCCGGATGGTACCAGATCGGTTCCCACAACGCCGCTCAGAAACGGGGTACCTGGTGGAACTTGCTTGACACGTTTTTCGAGAACCATTTCGATCGCTCTCTACCTGAAACATTCGAAGAACACACAAATGAAGCAGAAACGATTTCCGTGCAGGATCAGAACGTAACCATCCGGTTTCGTTCCATTTCCGAACAGGAGCGAGCAACCGGTGAAGACCGGCGGGACGAATCGTTTCCGGTAGAAGACGCCTTAGCGAAATTGAACAAATCAAAAGGGAAGAAGATGAACCGGGACCTTTCCATTCCACTTGACCGGGATGGTCCTCGGACGCTGCACCATACCGCCACGGAGATCCTGGAGTTATTAACGTGTCCCCGCCGGTATGCCTTCCTTATACAGCAAAACCTGTCCGAGGATATTGGAGAAGAGGAGGTGATTCCTCGCGAAACGATCAAACGCCATGACTGGCAGAAAGCGGGGATCCTCGCTCACCGCCTGCTGCAGTCCCTTGACGAGAACAGTGATCCGGACCCGGAACAACTTCGAAAGCGAGCAATGAACACCCGTCCCGGACGGTTTTTACCGGATCGTATACGGGAGGAGGTTGTGGAGCGAGTACAGAGTGGATTTCAGCATCTCCTTGAAACATTCGGTCACTCCTCTCTGACCATGCATCGGGAACGCCCGTTCGCGCACGCTCAGGAACTGAACATTGAGGATCAGCCGGTGCAGGTCATTATCGAAGGAACAACCGATCTGCTTCTTATCCGGGACGACCGAGTGATCCTCCTGGACTACAAATATTCCCATTACCGTCACGAAAAAATAAAGGACGATCGACTTCAACTTCTCCTCTACGCACTGGCATACCGCCAGGTTCCGGAATTTCAGGATCGTCCTCTTCACTGCTGTCTGTTTTACCTCCGGGAAGAACAACCGGAGGATGGTCTGTTTGAGATTGAACCCGAAAATTCGGATTTACAATCGTTTCGGAACAAGCTGGAGGAGGCGTTTCACACGCTCATCACCTATGAAGGAGAACGTCCCGTTTCATGGACCGGGGAATCGAAGGTCGATCCATGTCGGGAGCGACGATGTGGCTTTATCCCGTTTTGCTGGCCGGATTCGTCCTGAGCCGGGGTTTTTCAAATCTGAACGGTAAAATTGCGGGTTCTCAGGATGTTACTTCGCAAAATGTCCTGAAAATGTATCATGAAACCCGGAATGTTACCGCAGTCAAAGCCTCTGTACTATCCGGGTCGAGATCTTTGCTCTGTGTGACACTGATTCAATTCACGTGTATAATAGGACCTTCTTCTAACTTACCTCAAAAACTGGGTTTGTGGATAAAGCGAGACTTCCTCTCTCCTCCTGCAACCGCCGAAAGAAGGAGGAGAACCGTAAAGGAGCGGGCCGAAATTCTCAAAAGAACATATGCAGTCGAAACCGAAAAACCGGAATTACGGGAGAGGAAACAACATCCGGAAGAACGTATCAAATGCCGGACTGCACCGGTTCTACGGCTTTTTTGAAACCCCGTCTATAGCCGCTCTTTCCTCTCTTCTATTACACACGCTTTTGCTGTTTCCATTTGTCCCCGCGCTTATGAGTTCCTTTCCCCGGGAGACGGCCGAGCCGGAACAGATGTTTATGAAAAAACTTCCCACCCGGTCTATGAAACAGGAAAAAAAGCCTCCTAAACCGGAGAGGAACA
>CAZSFH010000113.1:8114-8915 GCA_964606115.1 uncultured Planctomycetia bacterium
AGCTCGTTTGAAAAAACAAAAGAAAAAGACGGCATCTCCCACCGAATCCGCACAACCAGGAGAGAACGAATCAAATACGAAGCGAGAGTCCGACATCAGGAAAAATAAACCGGAGCGAAAGACCAGACGTTCAGCCGGGGAGCAATCAACGAAAGTAAGCCAGAAGGAATCATCGGATCAGATCAAGACCACCGGGAAACACCCCGATTCACGCCCTTCCGAAAAACAAAACCAACCAGAAGAAGAACAGAACAGTACGTCGAAGGTAAAAGCGATACCAAACAATCCGTCATCCAATCAGGACACGAAAGGGAAGTGGAAGAAGCGAATCAAGAAGGTCACTAAAAACCGGGACAAACGAGAGGGCGACCATCCGCCGCGAACGGATTCAATGAAGGTAAAAGAGGTTGGAAAACAAAACGTCCCTTACTGGGAGGGCCTGAATTCGTCACTCACTCCCCACTTTCATGTTCCGGACATCGTTACGTATGAGAACCTCAAGGAGACCGTTATACTGAAAGTGGGCGTACAAAAAGACGGATCCCTCGTCATAAAGGACACCGTACTATACTCAAACTATCCGGAACTCAACCAGGCGGCCCGGAACACAATCCGGCGAGCGGGCCGTTACAAACCACCCCCGCTCAGCGAAAATGATAATGAATGGGTAATGAACGTAATCTTTCGCTTCGGACACTGACAGGCGGGTAGTGCTGCGTCACAATTGAATTTTCGGGTGCGGGTTCGTCGTCCCCTCCCTCACGGTCGGGGTACAGTTTCTATGGGAAGATGTATTTCAAA
>CAZSFH010000114.1:0-3765 GCA_964606115.1 uncultured Planctomycetia bacterium
AGGCTCCCCGGAGCCCGGCGGAGCCTCCGGGGATGAAGGCAGAACCGATCAGAGGGGGTACGGGGACTCCAGACTTGAGCCGCGGGGAACGGGTATTCGTACCAAGCTTATTCTTTTAATTCTCGTTGCGCAGTTGTTTGCGGCCGTTTTTATGTTTGTGTTCAGTCTGTTGCAGACCCGATCCGCGATTACACAGGATCTGAATGAACGCGGAAAGCTTCTCACGCGAATGCTCTCCCGGCTGGATCCGGATTATCTGAGAGAATCGCATGGTTCCCGCGGCCTCCCGAGCCACTGGCTGAAGAAAAAGTTCTCCAGCTCGGAGAGGTCTGGAGAAGGAGAACTCTATACGGAAGTGTACGACCTGGCTCAAAAGGCAAACGTGGACTCCCCGCGAAGGGTTGCCAACGAGTTTGGCCGAAAGGCGCATAACATTATTGACGAGGCGTTCAATAAACTGATTGATTCCACCGGGGACCCGACGAAACAGCATCAATCGTTTCTCCAACCGCTTGTGGAAAATCCGGAATTCGCGATCGAATATATTTCGTTCGAAGGATATGATTCCAGGACGGGGGAGATGGGGGCGATTATGAATGTGCCCCGTCAGAAACGGCCCTCGCTTCAGGGGAAATCGACGATGGTGGAGGAGACAGAGAACGAAGAAGAAGGGTTCAGTTTGAAGGTTCGTGAGCACACGATGAAAAAAGGAGTGACGACAATTCCGGTTCGGATTTTTGAAATTGAGCGGAAACCGGAGAACACGGACAATCGGATTAACGTGAAACTGTTTTTGAACGCTGAAAAAATTGAAAACGCCGCCGGGCGCCTGACGACCACCCTGCTGATCGTTGCCGGACTTTCCGTCCTGTTCGGCGGAATCGCAGGCTGGTTGTTTTCCGGTAAAATCATCTATCCGATTCAGGCACTTCTTGACGATATCAACACCGTAAGTCAGGGGGACCTGGACCACAAAACGGTGCCGGAAAGCGAGGATGAGATCGGGGTCATCGCCCGAACGTTTGATCGCATGACGGAAAGTCTCAAGGAAGCACAGCAGCAAAAGATTGAGGCGAAAGCCCTCGAACATGAGCTGAACATTGCCATGGGGGTTCAGAATGAGTTGCTTCCAAAAAAGAAACCTCAGCCGGCGGGCTGGGACATTGATGCGTTTTACAAGCCGAGCAAGGAAGTGGGAGGGGATTACTACGACTTTATACAGATTGATGAGAACCGTCTGGGAATCGTTGTCGCGGACGTTTCCGGAAAAGGGGTTCCGGGTTCAATGGTCATGACGATGACCCGGGCCATGATCCGCATGGAAGCGACGCGCAACCCCGGCACAAAACAGACGCTTGTTCGTACAAACCGCATGCTGTCCCAGGATATTCAGGAAGGGATGTTTGTGACGTGCATGTATGTTATCCTGAATACGAAAGAGTCCAGACTTCGACTCAGTTCCGCCGGGCACAATCCGATGGTGCTCTGGCGGCAGGAGAAAGGACAGGTCCATACGGTCAATCCCAACGGCATCGCCCTGGGGTTTGACGAGGGACCTCTTTTTGAACAGACGATCGAGGAGAATATTCTTGAGATCAACCCCGGTGACCGGTTTGTTATGTACACGGACGGGGTGGTTGAGTCGATGAGTCCTCAGGAGGAGGAGTTCGGGGACAATCGTTTCTACAAGCTGTGTGGCCGGCTCTCGGATCGGGATGCCAACCAGTTTACCAACCTCGTGGTTCAGGAAGTGTCGGACCATCAGGGATCGGCGCCGCAGCATGATGATGTTACCATCGTTAATGCTCGCAGGCGCGTGACGTAGAGAGAGGACGGAGGTTTTCTTTCATGAGTGAAGGTTGTTTTCGATGAAAAGCGGGATGATTCGTGGATTGGATTCCGATCGGAAGCGGGGGTGGGGAGGATGGGGTTTTTGTCGGGGTGTTGTGTGGAGCAAGACAGGAGGATCTTGTTAAAAGACGCTCAGAACTATGGGATCATTTACCAACAAGTTGCGGATTAAAAATGATACCCAGTATCTCAGTCACGTCCGGGAGATGCTTTCTTCCAATATCCGGAAAACGGATCTATCGCGGAAGGAAGAGAACAAAGTCATTCTCGCGGTCGATGAAGCGATTACGAACATTATGGAGCATGCGTATGAAGATCGGCTTGAAGGCTGGATTGATATCGAGATTACCGCGACGGAGGAGAAGCTGAGGATCGTCATTCAGGATTCCGGGAAACAGTTTGATCCGAACGTGCTTGAGAACCCGGATATGCTTGAACACGTTGAGGAAGGTAAAAAGGAAGGGCTTGGTATCTTTCTGATGCGCCAGATCATGGATGAGGTTCGGTACCGGTTCAAGGAAGGTGAAAAGAACGAGATTCGCCTGGTGAAGTTTATTAACGGTGGAGATTAATATCGGAGAGAAATTGTATGGCTGATCTAACGATCGACATGGAGCAACTGGAAAATGATGTGGTTTTTCTTCGCCTGTCCGGCTTCCTTGATGCTCACACGTTTGACCAGTTGGACGAACAGATCGAGGAGCTTTTCGACCAGGGTTTGTATCAGTTGATTGTCGATCTGAATGAGCTTGAATATATTTCAAGCGCCGGGGCGGGTGTTTTTATCGGCGCGATCGGAGAGGCCCAGGATCATCAAGGAAATATTGTCCTCCTGTCCCCCACCCCGAACGTCAAGGAAGTGTTTGATCTGCTCGGGCTGTCACAAATATTCTCCTTCGCCGACTCCCGCGAAGAAGCTCTCCAGGAGTTCATGCAACCAAGTGATTAGCCAACGAGGCAATGCTCCTCTCCCGGGATTTCCTGAAGCAGCTCGAATATCTCAATCTCGTGGTTCGAAGGGTTCTCGCCGGAGAGCGAAAAGCGGAGCACTTTAGTCTTCAGAAGGGCGGTACTGTTGAATTTGAGGAACACCGCGCATACACACCCGGCGATGATCTGCGATATCTCGACTGGAACGTGTATGCACGTCACGGTGAACTGTTTGTGAAGGAGTTTGCCGCGGAGGAGGATGCTCACGTTGTGCTTGTGCTGGACGGCTCTCGCTCGATGGACTACGGAGACCCGAACCGCTTTACGTATGGTAAGAAATTGTGCGCGGCGCTTGCCTATATTACCCTTGCCCAGTTCGATACCTGCAGCGTTCTCCTCGTTCGCGATCAGCTTCAGTACCTGCTCCGGCGTGTGCGGGGTAAGCGTCAGATTTACGGACTTCTGGAACGTCTGGATGCTCTGCAGGGAGATGCCGTGAAACCGTTTGACCGGGTGCGTCGTCTTCCATCACTCCGCTCCGCCAAAAACTCCACGGCAGTTTTGATCAGTGATTTCTATGATCGGGAGCCGATTCGTTCCTTTTTGAAAAACCTGCGGTCGATTCATCTCGACGTTTATTCCATCCACCTGCTGACCCCGCAGGAGATGCAGCCGGAGTTCAGCGGTGGAACCCGGCTTGTTGATCGGGAAACGGGGGAACGTATGACGCTTGAGATTGACGGTGATACTCTCCAGGCTTACCAGGAGGCATTGAAAGAGCATTGCAAGACCTCGAGGTCCCTCGCGCTGAGATACGGAAGCGGGTATGCAAGGGTGCTGAGCGATACTCCCCTGGTGCCTGGCCTGGTTCAGTTGCTCCAGAAAAACCAGATTCTACAGTAGATTGATGACGTTCGATTTTTCCTATCCGATCATTCTCTGGTGTCTGATCGGTCTCCTTCCACTTACCCTTCTTTATTTTTT
>CAZSFH010000114.1:3775-6834 GCA_964606115.1 uncultured Planctomycetia bacterium
TACCCGTTCGATTCCGGCGGTCGGGGTCTGGAAAAAAACACTGGAAGTAAGATCCGGATCTGTTTCGGGAGGGCGTTTTCGACGAATCCTGGAATGGGGGTGTTCCTCCCTTTTTCTCATTTCGTCGATCCTTGCTGCTTCGGGGATTCATCTTGACCGTGGATCTTCTCCGGAAAAGATCGTGGTCCTGTTTGACAACAGTTCCAGCATGAATCGGTCAACGAAGACCTCCCCGTCGATGACGTACCGGGACCGGGCGATACGCAAAACCGTCGATCTGCTTCAGCTCCTGGATGCGGACACAGCCTGGAAAATGATCAAGCTCTCTCCGAGCCCGGGACTCGTTCGGAACGGAGTCGGACCGCCGGGTCGAAACGAGTTACAAAACCGTCTTTCGCTGAATCCGCTTCAGGTCAGTAAAACTCGGTTGTCCGATTACGTCGATGCTCTCATGAACAAACAGCGGGGCGAAAAGCATACTCCTTATCTGCTGGTTACGGACGGTCAGCTTCCCGGATTGACGCCTCCGGTATCGAATCGTCCCGGGATGACGGTGTTACCGGTGGGGGGGGCTTCTCCAAATGTCGCCGTGACGGAAGGAAGGATACAGAGAAACTGGAAGGGGGTACCGAACCGAATGCGGATCCGACTCCAAAATTTTTCGGATCAGGAGCGGAAGTTTCCGTTACGTCTGCATTCATTCACCAGGGAGGCAGTGGAGGTTTCGATGGCCGCTGGAGAAACGAAATGGCTTGGTTTTCCAATCAATACTGCGAACAAAGAAGCGGAGCGCATGGGGGTTGTGGTGGATGCCAATGATGAATTTTTACAGGACAACGCTGTTTACGCTTATCGATCTCAACCGAGAACGTACCCGGTTCACCTGGAGGTGGAACCGGAATCAAGACCGTTCATCCGGATGTTGATGAAAAGTCTCGGCGAACCGTTTCAGCTCCTGGACAAAAACAATGGAGTTGAAGAAAGAAGGGAAAGCGTTCAAAAGCCGGCGATTTCGATTCGAAGTGGAGGAGACGTTGACCGGGGGCCGGTCAGGTTGGGAGCGGTTTTTTTCACACGGACCGCCGGGAAGGAAGGTTCGGGAACGGTCGTTGAGACGCCCCGAAATATTGAATTAAACGAGTCCGTCGACCTGGTGAAAAACCTCTCATTCGGCGAGCTGCAGGTGGAACGGAGTCGAGTCCTGGTACCGAACGAACACGAAACCGGGTTGATTTCGTGTGACTCGGGCTGGATCGCCTTACGGGGAACATCACCGGATGGGACGTCCTATCTTCGATTCGGGTTTTCACTCGCCGAAAGCAACCTGATGATCCTCCCGGAGTTCCCGATTCTGATTCGAAATGCATTGAAATGGTTTATCCGCGAACAAGGACCAGAAACGAGTGAGATGATGCGGGTGGGAACGAGGTTATCGCTGCCGCCCGACGCGTCGGTGTTTCAACGACGCTGGCTGAAATTGGATGGGACCGTGGAAGTACAGCGCAATGATCCGGAGGGGACACGGGACTCACGGGAACTGAACGAGCCGGGGTGGTACGAGGTCGACACGTCCGGGGACAAGGCCCGGCACCGGGCGGTCAACTTCTTTTTCCCGGAGGAGTCAAAGATGAATCGGACCCTCAGGTCGAGTGAGGATGCGTGGGATCGAATAAGGTCACGATTTCAATCGAAATCAACCGTTCCCCTCCGGTCCGTGTTCCTGTACCTGGCTCTGGCGAGTCTGATCGTTTACTGGGGAACACGCTTCGTGAATCGCCGCCGGTAAGATTGGATCGATCCGATGACGTATGTTATAATTTTCGATGTCCGTTTCGATCCTCCCTGATAGGAGGGAGCACACTCAGCATTTCATTTGTTAAACGAAATTAGGCTGATGCCGAACGTCACGTTTTTGCGGGAAGGAAAGAAAATCGAGGTGGAAGAGGGGGCCAACCTCCGGAAGGCGGCCATGGACGCGGGAATTTCGGTGTACCACGGAATCGAGAAAGTGGCCAATTGCTGGGGGTTCGGTTTGTGTGGAACCTGTATGGTTTATGTTAAAGAAGGGGAGGAAAACTGTTCGGACAAAGGACTCGTGGAATCCCTGAACCTGGGGTTGCACCCCCGTTCCCTGCTGTATTCGGTGGGACACGAGAAGGAGGCCCGTCTGGCCTGTCAGATGCAGGTCTACGATGATATCGTGGTCGATACGAAACCTCAGATGAACCTTCACGGCCAGGAACATGCGTATGAGAAGAGGTTGGAGGGAGAGCAATACGTCGAGTTTCCCGAGCACGCTCCGCGGGGAGTTCGTGAGAAACAGGAACGCGCCGAGAAAGGCGTGGAAAAAGACTGGTTCCACGAAAAACGTGCGGTAAAGAAAAAGGAACAGGAGGTGGAGGCCCCTCCATCCGAGGTGGAGGAGGATGCGGAAGACGAATCCGGCGAAGGCGAAGCGGACGAGGACGAATCGGACGAAGATTCGGAACAGGAACAGGACCAGGATCAGCCGCAGGAACAGAAGTCTGAAAAGCAGGGTTCGCCGGACGAGCAGGACGGATAAATGCGGAGACGGATCGGCGTCCTCATTCTCTTATTGACCGGGATGTGGTTTCATCTCTCCCGCCCGGCCCCCGCGGATGCGAAACAGGTCTACCGGGTGCAGGTCGAGGGGGCGATCGACGCATTCACCCGATATGCACTTCAATCCCGGTTTGAAACCATCCTCGAGCGTGATCCGGATCTGGTCATGCTGGAGATCAGTGCATCGGGCGGTCGAATTGATTTCACACTTGATCTCTGCCGTCTGATTGAGCAAACATCGATTCCCGTCGTGGCGTACGTCCGACGCCGGGCGGGAGCGATTGCCATGCTTCTCTGCCTGAGTTCCGATCGTATTTACATGAAGGAAGCCGCCACGATCGGATCGAGACACCTGTTCATTCAGGGCGGGCGCCGGCCCTTTAATGAGAAGCATCTGATCGGAAAACTAAAAAGCGAGTATACCCGGAGAGCCGCACGCCTCGGTCTCCGACCACAGTGTCGTACCCGTTGGGCAA
>CAZSFH010000114.1:6844-8896 GCA_964606115.1 uncultured Planctomycetia bacterium
TTTTCCGAGGTGCTGGCCGAGGCCCTTATTGATCCATCAACGGAAGTGAAATGGGTAAAAAAAACGGATTCGGATCGAACCTTCGTGACCGGCGAGCAAACGAAGCGCGGTGGATCGTACCGTGAAGAGATCGAAACGGTCAGCCGGCCGGGCCGTCTGCTTCGATTGAAAGCCGGAGATGCATTTCGGTTTGGCATGTGCCGGAAGGTGGTGAAAAATTTCAGGGAGGTCGTGGAGGAAGAAGTGCACGCGATGGGGGCTGTTCGATTTGCTCTTCACCGTATTTCTCGATCCTGGTACGAGCCCGTTTTCGAGCTGGTCTCGAACTGGATCGTAACGGGACTCCTGATTATCGCGGGCGTCGTGCTGTGTCTGGTTGAACTGAAGCGGCCCGGAACCGGCCTTTCGGGGAGTGCCGGACTGTTCTGCTTCGGCACGGCCGTTATTACGTACGCCGTCCTTGGCACGTCCTCGGGAATGGCGATGGTCCTGTTTCTCGTGGGAACCGTTCTTATGGCCCTGGAAATTTTTGTGACATCCGGCCATACGGCAGCAGGGGTGATCGGACTTATCTTCGTGCTTTTTTCTCTGGTTCTTTCTCGTCAGGGGTTTATCCTGCCGGACCCTGCGGAGGCGCCCTGGGAACTGGAATATGCCCTGGACAATTTCGGGCTCGTATTACTATCGGGGGGAGCGGGATTGTTTTCCTATCTCTTTACCCTCCAGTTTCTTCCGGAATCGTTTTTCCATATCACCGTGGTTTGTCCCGAGTTTTTGGAAGGAAACGAATCAGCGGACTCGACGACGAAACCGTTTCCGGAACCGGGGCGGGAAGGGGTGGTGGTTAAGTCACTGCACCCGATCGGGGCGTTGCAGTTTGAGGATCGAATGATTGTGGCCTGCGCGACCGATCACTACGTGAAGCAAGGAACCCGGGTGCAGGTGATCGACCTTGCTCCCCCCCGGTTGAAACTCCGGCCCCTATAAGGGGTCTGAATCTCCCTGAAACGCATGAGCGACCACCCATGCTTCCACGGCCTTTTGCAACCCGTCGGGTCGTAGGTGGGAAGATGAAGATGATCCAGCGATCACATGAGGAGGAACAGTTTTTGGGCAAGCGAAAACAGCGTGTGTTTGACAGCGAGACAGAATTTGTTAAAATCGGGTCTGAATTTCGAATGTGCCTGCGAACATTGCAAATAAACCCCGAGGAGTTCAGCTGTGAGCTCCCACCGACCTTCGACCGAAAATTGGATTGCCTTCCTCGGTCCGCCGCTCGTGGCGGGTCTTCTCTTCCTGTCCGCCTGTTCCCGACCCGAGCCCGAGCAGAAAACCACCGCTCCGGATCCGGAGCCCGAACAGAAGGCCCCTCCTGAGAAGGGCCGCGGTCGCGTCGTTTCCCTTCTCCACGGACAGAGCGTCGACCGCATCCGCCTGAAGATCCGCTACGAGAACGGAACCACCGAAAACGTGTCCCTTCTCGGCAGTGAGCTTCTCGTAAAGACGTACGCCGGGATTCCCTCCCTTTACCTCGAATCCGCTCCCTCCTGGCAGAATGACGGAACAGTACGCCGCTGCCTGAACGACTGGGTCGAGAACCGCCGCCGGAGGTTCCTCCGCAACCACCTGATCAACAACCAGGTATACATTCGACCGCCCGGCACCCCCTCCACCAACCGGAACGACGAACGACGGGTGCTCGTGTACGGCAAACGCGGTGAGAAGGGGTCCGTCAACCGGAAGATGATCCGGGAGGGGATTACCGGCCTGGCCGACGACCCGATGGCGTCCGAAACCCGCAGCCGGTTGCGGGAGGCACTCAAAAAAGCCCGCAAACAGAAACGGGGCGTGTGGGCGTGCATCAAAAAGGGCAAACAGGAACGACCGGAAATCGCAACGGGCCCGGACCGCAGGGGAACCTCCGGAGACCAAACAGCGGACGACAACGAGAAGACGGAATCCACACCGGAGCGCACGGATACATCCGAGGAAACATGGAACCACAACACAGGGGAGAGACGCAAAACATCAAGCAACGACGAACATCAAGAA
>CAZSFH010000115.1:0-1133 GCA_964606115.1 uncultured Planctomycetia bacterium
AAATACGGCCCGCTGAGGTGTACGACACCTTTTCAGACCGGGTCTAGTTACTATCTTCCTCCGATGATTTTTGATTGAGGTAGTCCTCTCGGAGTGTTTTGAGGTCTTTCAAAATTCCTTTCCATTCGTGGATCACGTCCGCGTATTCCAGCCATTTTCCCATCTGATTGAGGAGCACGTCAAGTTTTCGAAGGGTTTTCTTCTGGCGGCGGTGTGACTGCTGCACGAACGAAACCCGCTGCTCGAAGTCGACGGCGTTAAGAGCTTTGGCGAGTTGTTCGGAGGCAGGCGGCATTTCGTTTTGATACACCGTTTCGGCGAGGCCGTAAATTGCCCGCAGACGTTTACGGCTTTTCTGGTCCCAGAGTTTATTGTGTTTTGCGTCGAGGTGAAGCGTTCGAAGTTCATTCCCGATTCGTTTCATCTGCTGTGTCAGACTGCGCTGTTTGTTGCGGCGCTGTTCGAGCAAGGTATCCATTTCTTCCGACATGCCCTGTTTTTTACCCTCCTTCTTCATCTGATCCAGGTTATACCGGACCCGGTCGACCAGTTTTTTCTGATCATCGCGCAGTGCCTCAAGTTCATCTCGAATTTCCTGCTGGAGTTTCTGAAGCTTAACCTCGAGCTGACTGGCCGGAATGATGGAAAAACGATATGTTTTGGAGGTGGTGGCGTCATTTCGGCTGCCGGTGTCCTCTGCTTTGATCGCGTAAAACACCCGGTCACCGTTCTCCAGGTCCAGCGACTTCATGTTCAGCGGATAGGTCGACTGTATGGTTTCGGACTTATACGGCTTGTCGTTGTGGTCCGTGGTAAACGGAACCTCCTCAAATTTTCCGTCGTTGACCTTCCGTCGCAACTTAATCGATCGAATGCCAAAGTCGTCCTCCGTCTCGCTTTTGATCGGAATTTTCCCGCGCGGCGTGGCGAACTTATTTTTCCCCGGGTACAGCATCTTTACTTTGGGGGGCAGGTCCACTTCCGTGCGAACGGTGAAGTGAGAGGAACATACGCCGAACGCCGAGGTGCAGGGTTCACCGTAAGAGGCCGGTTCCTTGAGAAACAGTTCGAAGTACAGGTCGCCATTTTTCTTCATGGAGAAACTGGTTTTCAGCATCGAACCGTCCCCGTTG
>CAZSFH010000115.1:1143-8829 GCA_964606115.1 uncultured Planctomycetia bacterium
TTCTCCGTAATCGACACGTCTAACCCCCTGGTCTTGTTCCCCTGTTCGAGAAAAGCCCGGGCACTTTCAACCCGGGATGAAACGGGAGCCAGAACCGTGGCTTTCGTGCCGAACGGGGCCTTGAGCTGCCGCTGTTTGACCGGTTCATCCATGTCATTTTTGCCGGTATAAGAAGGATAGTCAAAACGAACCAGCAGGTGATCGATACGGGGACGACCAAGGACCTGAACCGGCACTTTCCTGATCCGGTCGTCACCGGCGTCGATCGAAAACTCGAACGGCTGACGGATGTTTTCGAACGTATGCGTGAAGACGTGCTCGTGATCTGTCCCGGGGGATCGGTTCAGGGGAACGTTTCGTTCCGCTCCATCCTCGTAATAGATAGAAAGCTGGGCGGTGGAGGGAACCTGGGTCGATTCCGGGTCCACGCTCGCTTTGATCGTCAGACTTTTCCCCTCAATCACCTTGAACGGCGGCTCGGATTCAAGATGAAGAAGCGTTGCCCGGGGCCAGTCCGTGTTACTGCCGAGCATCCGGTAGAACCAGACGCCGGTCACTTCTCTGAACCTGAAAAAGAATAAAACGAAGAGAGCGGTGCAGAGAAGACCAATCCCAAACCGTCTCAGGACCGGTTTGACGTTCAGCACCGATCCGGGATGAATCCGATCGGTCAGTTGTTCCAGATCCCGCACCAGATCGGTAATCAGGGAATCGGAAATCGTTTCCGGCCGGTGATCCGATGAAGACTGAAGCTCGAGCGCGCTAATTAACCGATCATTCAGTTCCGGGTAGGTTTCTTCCAGAGCAACCGCGACGTCCCGGGCGTCCATGGAGATCGTGAGGGGCGTCAAGATCGTCCGCCAGGTCACATAGCCAAGCAGCACCAGACCCGCACCAAAAAGAATCTGCCGAACCAGAACGGGCAGATCGGGAATGAGGTAATCAATCAGAAACGAAACCAGGAAGAACCCAAATGCACAGAACAGGAGGGTTCCCAATCCATGAATCAGATACAAAAGACGAACCCGACCTGTTACCGATTCCAGCTTTCGTTTCAGTGTTTGAATAATCTGCTCGGGCGAATCGGCGTCTTTGGACATCATCCAGGTGACCGAAGTCGAAACATCGAAGAAAAGTGACAATAGAAATTATAGACGGGTCATAATCTCAAAGCAACTCCCGAACCCTGATCGAACCGATCCGCAACCGAAACCCGGTGAAAATTGGTGGATTCTTCGGTTTTCATTTCAACTAAAGTATTTGAAATTAAACGACGATCATATATGATAGAATAATCTGTTATCAAAACCGGATCTGAAACGGAGCATGAGATCCAGAAGCCTTTTTGAGTTATTTCAGGGGTGCCCTTCAAAATCGAATGCCGAGGAAGCGCATTCATTCCGGAGGTTGACGTCGAAAGGGCCGAAAAAGGGCTTACTCGGAGAGCGAGGGGCTGCCGATGACGGTCCCTCTCGCCCTGGTCGCGCTACGTTTCAGATCCGGTCTCCCATGACAGCGCGAGAATTGCGGACACCCGTTCGTTCCGGGGACATTCGATCATACCCTTAATGCGGGTTTCAGTTTTACAGCGGGGGATTCCCGTTCGGCCGCGAGCAGTGTTAAGCGTCCCGGAAAAGCGGGTTGGGACCAGAACTGAAGAGAACATCGGAAGCTTGGTTTGAATTGCAGAAGAGGATATCGTGCCTGAAATGACCGAAGAACGGATGCAGCGTTCGGCGGAGGAGCTGGCGCTGGAGCAGCGCGAAATTTCGATTTCCGAGTTTTTCACGAAAAACCGGCATCTGCTGGGATTCGACAACCCGACGAAATCCCTTCTCACAACCATCAAAGAGGCGGTGGACAACGCCATTGACGCGTGTGAGGAAGCCGGAATCGTCCCTCTCATTGAGGTGACGATTGAAGAGCAGGAGGAGGAAAATCGGTACCGGGTGAGCGTGTACGACAACGGACCGGGAATCGTAAAAGATCAGATTCCCAATATTTTTGGAAAGCTCCTCTACGGTTCCAAGTTTCATCGTCTGAAAATGAGCCGCGGTCAGCAGGGGATCGGTATCAGCGCCGCCGGACTGTACGGTCAGCTGACGACCGGGAAACCGACGGTCATCCGATCGAAAACGGGCCCTGACAAGCCGGCGCACCTGTATCACGTACAGATTAACACCTCGGAGAACAAGCCGGAAATTACCCGGGACGAGGAAATTGAATGGGATCGGGAACAGGGCACCGAGGTCACCATCGAGCTGGAGGGCCGCTACCAGCGAGGACATCACTCCATCGACAACTATCTGCGACAGACCGCGGTAGCGAACCCGCACGTGCAGATCGAGTATTCGCCGCCCACCGGCGAGGAGGTCACGTACGAGCGGGCCACCGAGCGGCTTCCGGAGGAACCAAAGGAGATTAAACCGCACCCGTACGGCGTTGAGCTCGGGCAGCTGATGAAAATGATTAATCAGACGGATCACAACAAGGTCAGCGCCTTTTTAAAGAACGAATTTTCCCGCGTGAGTCCGCGAGTCTGCAAAGAAATCCTCTCCAGGTGTGACGACGTCACGACGAAGTCCTGGGTGAAAAGCACGGAACTGGAGGAGGCGGAGCAGATTCATAACGCCATCCAGGAAACCGACATCATGGCACCGTCCACGGACTGTCTCTCCCGCGTCGGTGAGGATCTGATCAAAAAGGGCATGGAGGAAGTCATTCCGGGTGAAAAGTTTTTCGCCGTCTCCCGGTCCCCGGAAGTCTACCGGGGAAACCCATTTTTAATCGAAGCCGGTATTGCGTACGGCGGGGATATTCCGTCCGACGAACCGGTCGAAGTGTTACGGTACGCCAACCGGGTTCCGCTTCTCTATCAGCGATCGGCCTGTGCGATTTCCGAGGCGGTCAATAACGTCAACTGGAAAACCTATAACCTCAAGCATCCCAAAGGTGGTCAACCGATTGCTCCCGTCGTTATTATGGTCCACATTGCCTCGGTCTGGGTTCCGTTCACCTCGGAAAGTAAGGAAGCGATTGCTCATTACCCGGAGATTCTGAAGGAAATCAAGCTTGCGCTTCAGCAGGTAGGACGCAAGATGAGGGCCCACATCAACAAGAAGCAAAAAAAGAAAGAGCGAAAGCGCAAGCTAAATTATCTCGAAACCTACGTGCCTCATATCACGTCCGTGCTCGAGAACATTCTTGATCTTTCCGGAAATGAGCGGGATGAACTCGAGGATAATCTTGAGGAACTGCTCCGGAAGGAAACCAACATCAAGGGGAACGGGAAAGCTTCGAGTTCCTGATTGCCTGCGATTGACTTCAGGTCCGGTTCCCGGACTGTCCTCTCACAAACGACACATTCATTATTTATTAAATCCGTCATGACCGAACTTCTCGACCAGATCATTGAAACCGCCCGGGAAATTAAGGAAAAGATCGACGATCAGGAACATCCATCCATGGAGTTTCCCGTTCGGTCGCTGAGCAACGTGGAATTCGACGAGGATGAAGGATACCTCAAAATCGGGGACCGCACCAAAAAGCGGGAGCTCAACGTGAACACGGTGAAGAAATTCGCCCAGGCGCTTCGGATGTTCAACCTGTCGCGGGAACTGATTGAGGCGGACGATTTCGCCACGAAGCGAGAGGCGTATTACATGAGTAAAAACTGGGACGAGGCCGGGTTCAAAAACCAGGACGAAAGTGATTCGGTGATGGATGACGTGGAAGCGTTCTTCCGGGTCAACCGTGAACAGCTCCGGTTTAATCCCGAGGAAAAGGGAGGGGAGGTCGCCGGTCCGCTGACGGTGATCGACGAGGATCCGGCCACCGGTGAGAAAATCGAGGTTGACTGTACGGATTTCGGAACGGGCGCGTATTCCATTCCGATTTCGGTGGAGGAGCTGGAGTTCAAATCCGACGCGGATTTCATCATGGCCATCGAGACGGCCGGGATGTTTCAGCGCCTGGTGAAACACGATTATTACGATACGGCGAACTGTATCCTGATCTCCATGGGAGGCGTGCCGACACGTGCGCTCCGTCGTTTTATCCGTCGGGCCGCCGAGGAACTGGAGATTCCGGTGTACGCGTTCGTGGACGGAGATCCGTACGGTATGTTTAACATCTACCGGACCCTCAAGGTCGGATCCGGAAACGCCGCACACCTGAACGACTATTTCTGTGCGCCGATGGCGTCGTTTCTGGGCGTGGATTCGTGGGACGTGGAAAAACACGACCTGCCCACCCACCCCCTGTCGGACCGGGACATCAAACGGGCGAAGGACGCGCGCGACAATGATCCGTTCGTGCAGAAACACGAAAGATGGCAGGAGGCCATCGAGAAGTTTCTGGACATGGGCGTGCGGGTCGAGCAGCAGGCATTCGCCCGGTGGGGACTGGACTACGTGGTGGAAGAATATTTGCCGGAAAAGATTGAAAACCCGGACGACTTCCTTCCGTAATCGTTCAAAAAACCCCTCTGACAGGAAAGCAGACACAGAATCAGCTTGATACTTCCCCTCAACAATCATCTTACCAGGGGTCAAACAGGTTCCCCCGGGGTTGAGTTGTTTCCTCGAAAATCCTTGCAGCCACCCGCACGTAGTGCATTGTCGGAAAAGATAGCCTGAATGGCATTCCTTCCTTCCACACGAAGAACGGAGGTCGCGTATTTCTCGTGTTGTCAAGCTAAGATACGTCCTGCTCCTCTGCTCTTCGGGCGCGGACCGAGCCATGGAACACAACCTTACGCTCGTATTTACGATTCACCGTGATCAGAGATTGCTTCCCTGTCGTCGTCATGCCTATTCCCGGTCTTGATCCTGAAGCTGGGAGGTCAGATGCTGGAAGATCTTATCCGGGTCGGTGTGGTCCAGAAGATATTCTTTTAGGTTTCGATCCATGAAAAGGTTGGTGATCTGACCAATCAGAGCAAGGTGCGTCTGTCGTTCGGAGGGAGGCCCGACAATTGCGATACAGATCTGAGCAAGATCTCCTTCGTCCGTGTATTCAACCGGACGATCGAGAAGGACCAGCAACAGACGGGTCGTGTCGTACGATTCAATGATTGCATGCGGAAATGCAATTTTCTCATCAATAAAAGTGGACTGCACATTCTCCCGCCTCCAGAGCGCGGCCTCGACGGCTTCCGAAGAGACCTGTTCCGTCGTGAGCTGAACTGATATTTTTGAGAATAGATCGCTTTTGTCTTCCGGGGACCAGTCCGTGTAGATGCAATTTCGGTCCAGGTATTCCATCAGCAGGGAATCGGGCAATGGTTCTTCTACAGATTCATCGTCTCCTTCCACCGCATCTCGTGTCGTGAAAACGGTCCGTGGGTTTTGCAGACTGCTCTGAATTCTCGCGACGCTGCAATGAGCCCGCTCCGCAAGTTCCTGGCCCGGATCGTAACCGGTGAGCGACGGAAACTGCTCGTCGGTTAAACCACCAAGAATCAGAATGTCGGCGTCCCGGGTTCGTTCAATGGCGGTTTCCATCCAGTTTTCCTCCGACAGCGTCTCCGTTTCACAGGTAGATGAACACATGCTCTTGAGTTCACGCTGGTAGGACGTTAGAAATTGACGATCCTGCTCCATATCCGGGAGGGGATTCAGAAACGTTACCCTTCCGTCATGAGCTCCCGCGATATGGTTGGCGGCGTAGACCACCTCTCCGTCGAACGGACCCGGCTCCGTGATCACGAGGATGTTCTTGTAATCCTGATTTTCGCGGTCAATGAAAAATAGGATATCCGTAGGGAAATCCCGGAGCCACCATTGTTTGGATTGCCCGAGAAGGAATTGCCAGGGAGATGGTTTTTTCCAGTCAAACACGACCCAGTGTGGTTTTTCCTCTTCCGCGTAGTTTTGAACGGCTCCTCTAGAAGAATGCGTAACCACCTGATCTACGTGGATTTCGCCTGAAATTTTGCTTTCAAGCATCTGAACTCGTTGCTTCAGGGATTCAAACGCTTCCGGTTCCGGATCAAATCCCGAAAGGAAAGATTGATCAGGCACTTCGACGAAATCAACAACATCAAGTCGTTCCCCTTTATCACAGAGTGAAGCGGCCAGTAGAATCCGGCGCTCCACTTTCAGCATATCTTCATTTTTAAGTCCGAAGAATGGGACGATAACGGATTCTCCAATCGGTTGTTCTTTGGAGCGTGCTTTTCGAAATAGTTCAATTTCCTCCTGCTCCGCGCTCGAACGAAAGAGAGCTCCGGTTCGCTCCACCCGGGGCCGAGCGTAGGTGTAATACCATCCAACGCACCCTGCGACGAGAAAAAGCGCTCCAAGGACAGGGAACCATCCCATGAAGGAAATTAACGCGAGACAGGTGATAAGTCCGAAAATTTGCAGATATGGATACAGAGGCGCACGGAAATCCGGCTTATACCATTCGATTTCACTTTCACGAAAGATAACAACAGCGATGTTAACGAGACCAAATACCATCAGAAGAAAAGCACTGGCCAGTTTCGCAAGTTTTTTCACCGGGAGGGTCAGCACAAACAGAACCAGAATAGAGCCCGTAAGAATAATTGAGTAAAGGGGAGTTGAAAATTTCGAGCTTATGGTTGCCAGAAAATCCGGAAGAATGCGCCCGCGGGCAAGGGGGAGCGGAAATCGGGAAGCGGCCAGAAGGCCGGCGTTTGCCATGGAAGCAAGTGCCAAAGCGCCGACGAAGGCCATAATTTTCTTTCCCCAGAATCCACCGAGCTCTTCACCCGCCTGTACAAGAGGGGCCAGTGCTTTAGCTCCCTTGCCCAGCTCTTCTCCCGGTACAATTCCGACGATCACATAGACAACGATTGTGTAGATTAGAATGGTTACTATGAGGGAGAGTAGAATTCCCCAGGGTATATTACGACTGGGGTTCTTAATCTCCTCTGCTACGCTCACCACTTTCGCAATTCCTGCGTAGGAAACAAATACAAAGGCAATCGTTCCAAGAAATCCGACGATCCCTTTCTGGAAAAAGGGATGGTAAAAGTCTCTCCGAACTTCAAGGCTTCCACTGCCAGCGAAGATGATCAGCACAAACATCGTCACAATCACGAGGACCATCTGTACCTGACCGCTCTTTTTGGCACCCACGGCATTCATTAAAATTAATAACAGGGCAATGGTCAGGGCAATTCCAGTGTCGTATGCCTGTGAGAATCCGACCAAAAATAGACCGTATGCACCAAGGCCGACAAGTGAAAAGGCACTTTTCAGAATCAAAGAGATCCAGGTACCCAGCCCCGTAATTGTCCCCGCCAGTGGACCGAGGGACCGGTCCAAAAACAGGTACGGACCGCCGGATTCCGGTAGCGCGGTGGACAGTTCCGCCTTGCTCAGGGCCGCCGGTATTACGAGAATCCCCGCCGTTGTATAAGCAAGGATTGTTGCGGCTCCTCCAATCGTATATGCCAGGCCGGGAAGAACAAAAATTCCCGGTCCAAGCATCGCTCCCGTGCTGATGGAAAACACGGATAATAATCCTAATTCACGATCAAGCTTTTTCATGCAATTGTGTACGGTTGCGTATCGACTCGACGAAAAACGAAGATCCCGAATTTTCCTCTCTTTCTTTCGGTGAATCTCGGTTCATTTTTCAACCACAACGCCACGTTTTCGGGGATGCTTCCTCAAAATCCCGTGACCTTCATCAAAATAAAGAGGCTGTATTCTT
>CAZSFH010000116.1:0-8802 GCA_964606115.1 uncultured Planctomycetia bacterium
AATGACGTACTGCTCCATGATATTGCCAAGTTCCTCGACTTTCTCCGGGCGATCCGACGCTCGATTGAACCGCTCGCCCGGATCGCTCTTCAGGTTAAATAACTGGGCCTTTCCATCCTTGTACCGAAGTTTCCACTTGCCTTTTCGAACCGCTTCCAGCACGCCGTCCTGAAAGTAGATGTATTGTTCTCGTGGAGAGGAATCGCTCCGTCCGTTCAGAAACGGCATCAAGTTGTATCCATCCAGTGTATGATCCGGAAGCCCGGCACCGGCTACCTCCAGAAAGGTTCTGTAGATATCGGGGCTTGCGGCCAATTCGTCGGTGACCCTCCGTTTGATGTGACCGGGCCAGCGAATCATGGCCGGGACGCGGGGTCCTCCTTCGTAGGTCGTGTGCTTATGCCCGCGGAAGGGACCCGGTGAGCCGGCGTGCCATGGTTTGTTTCCTTCCTGCAACATACGGTCCGGCAGATCGAGCCAGGGCCCGTTGTCCGAGGCGAAAAAGACGATCGTATTTTCTCGGAGCCCTTCCTCCCGTAACGTCTCAAGGACCCGTCCCACGCTCCAGTCGATCGTCCGAATTACATCGCCGTACAGCCCCGCGCCGGAGGTCCCCCGGAACCGGTCGGTGGTGTGAAGGGGCAGATGAGGCATGTTGTACGCCAGATAAAAGAAGAACGGGGCTTCGTCGCTTCCGTTCTCCCGTATAAAATGCAATGCCTCTTTCGTATAACGGGTGGTCAACGTATTTTGATCAATGGGATGATCCACCATCTCCGTTCCCCGATACAGACCAAGGGGTTCCTCCGTTTGCACCCATGGTTTTCGATAATCATTGGAATAGGGCAGGCCGAACCACGAATCGAATCCACGGTTCGGAGGGAGATATGATTTCCGTTTGTACCCGAGGTGCCACTTTCCCGCCATCCCCGTTCGGTACCCCGCGGACTTCAGCCCCTCGGCAAGCGTCACTTCCTCGTTGGGCAACCTCCCAAATCCGTCCGCGCCGGTGCTTCCGCCGAGGTTCATCCGAGGCATGTAACGGCCGGTGAGCAGCTGAATTCGGGACGGCACGCACCAGGATCCGGTATAAAAGGAGGTGAAACGAGTGCCCTGTGACGCAAGTCGATCAATGTTCGGGGTGTTTATGGTCGGGCTTCCATAACTGCTCAGGTCCCCGTACCCCATATCGTCGGCGAATAGAATGATGATGTTCGGAGGCTCGGACCGGTCCTGCTTCCTCTGACGGGACGCACCCGGATCACGGAACGTTGAACAGGCGGGGGAGACGACGAATCCAATCAGGAGGAAGAAAAACGTTTTCTGAGTGAGGGTTGACATCCGTATTTGAAGAACTTATGAAATTGATCGTGCTGGACCAGATGCAGTTTATGATCATATCCCTGCCGGATCTTATTTTAAACAGGTTCGTGGCCTGACGACGCGAGATTGACGCGTTCGCCGTTTTTGAACGGGCCGACGTCAGGGATCTTCGACGAAGCAGTCCTCGCACGTGACTTGTGGTTGCCGACCCTCCCCCTATCAGGGGAAGGCTGGAACGCTGCAAGCTGTGGAGAGACTCCGAAACGATCGATAAAGGAAACCGAGAGGATACTTCCCGCAGATTGAGTGAGCACCGGGGTAATGGGAACGGCACGTCGTCAAAAAAGGCTGTGCAACGCGGGGAGATCCGGACGGACGCGACCCTGGGTCGCAACAGGGTTCGGAAATACAGAACCGCATGCTGAGTTTGGAGAGGGGAGAGGAGGTTCCCGGTTCTTCGGGTGCGTCCTTTCCAACTCCACGATAGAGGAGACGATGCCAAAAGAGTATGCGGTTCCGAGAACAACGAGGATGAATCTATACATGCGTGTAGTTTAACATAAAAATGTTGCGGTCGTCGTTTTGTTTCTGAAAAGGTATTTTCAAATGTTCAAAAGGTCACTGTTGATTCGGAGCACCTCTTCCGAACATACCGTTGTTCGTATTGCTCTTACGGTTATCGTAGCCGTCCTGGCGGGATATGGCTGTGCCGCACCGGACCGGATTCAACGGCAGACCGAGGATGCCGTTCGAACGTATTCCGTACCCGGCAACCGATATACGGTTTACTACCAATCCCCGGGGAGCGAAAAAGCCGCCCGGCAGCAACTGGACGTCGTGTTCGGAGAGGGCCGGGGACAACCCATCGTCTTCTCAGGGAACCAGAACCGAGACCCCGGTCAACGTGTGAATTCGGAAACCGACGAGTCCGATGATCAGGAAGCGAAAAACCAATCTCCGGGATTTGAGGAGTTTCAGGACGAATATAAAACGGCTCAGGAAGAGCAAAAAGGGACCTATGACCCACTGGAAGGGTTCAACCGATTTATGTTTCAGGTAAATGACAACCTCTATATCTATTTTTTAAAACCGGCGGCACAGGGCTGGAAATTCGTCGTTCCCGAACCGGCCCGGAACGGTCTCGACCGTGCCTTTACGAACGTGGTGTTTCCGATCCGATTTGCCAATTCACTGTTTCAATTAAAATTTGAAGAGAGCGGAAGTGAGCTGGGGCGATTTGTCGTCAACACCACGATTGGTATCGGCGGGATCTTTGACCCGGCGAAGCACTGGTTCTCGCTGAAGCCGAGCAAAGAGGATTTCGGACAAACCCTGGGTCACCACGGCGTGGGACATGGATTTCCGTTAACCCTTCCCATCCTGGGTCCGTCCAACCTTCGAGATGCACTGGGGAAGGGTCCTGACTATTTTCTGAACCCCCTCCATTACGTCAATCCGTGGTACGTGGAGAGTGGATTGCTTCTATTAGATCGCATCAATAGTGCATCGATTCATATTCTTGGCGTCTATGACTCGCAGAAAGAGGAAGCTCTGGACCCCTACACGTTTTTTCGGGATGCCTATCACCAGAATCGAAACGAGAAAATTAAAAACTAAGGAGTTGATGATGATTCGACAATCTACGCTTTGCCTCATGACACTCATCCTGTTCGTCACGCTTCCGCTGACCGCACAGGAGAACAACACCGAAAAGCTGAAATCCAAACTGCGCTCCGGGGTGGACCGGGTACTGAAAATCCTGCAGAACGACGATCTTTCGGTCATGGAGAAAAAGGAGAAAGCGGGTAAAATCACGGAGGAGATGTTCAACTACCACCTGATGGCCAAACTGGTTCTCGGGCGAAACCACTGGCCCGATTTATCGACCGAAAAACGGGAGAAGTTTGTGAACCTATTCACCGAGGTCATCCAGGCGTCGTACTTTGATAAAATTAAAAACGTCACCGAGCTGGAGGTCACCTTGAAAGAGGTAAAAATCGAGGGGACAAAAAAAGCCCACGTCAATTCAACGATTCAGGCAAAAAATGAACAGGTCAAGGTCGATTATATATTGTATCGGGAAGGAGCCGATGCTCCCTGGCGGGTTTACGACGTGGTCATCAAAGGGGTAAGCATCGTGAAGTCGTACGGATCTCAATACAACGACTACCTTCAAAACCACTCGTTCCAGGAGTTGTTCAAAACGATGGAAGAGAAAGCGAAAACATTGAATAAGAGATTAGGACAGGAAAAGTAGCTTTTTCCTTCCCCCGCAAACAAACTCCCCCCACTCCCATGTCAGACGAGAATGATCGATTGACGGAACTGTACGATCGTCTTATATTACGACACCCCTATCTGTCCCTGTTCCTCCTGATCGCCGTGCTTGCCGGTCTCATCTCGTTTCTCCGGCACTTCCGGGTGGATGCCTCCGGTGATTCGTTGATTATGCAGCAGGATGAGGACCTGCAATATTATCGAAAGATCAACCGCATCTACGATCGGGAGGAGTTTGTGGTGATTACGTACACGCCTCCGGAACCGCTCTTCTCCGAGTCGTCGCTGGACCGACTGAAGCGATTGCGAAATGAGCTTCGGGAGCAAAAGGAAATCTTATCGGTGATGTCAATCCTGGACGTCCCCCTTCTTCAGAACCCGCCGGGATCGCTCGAGACGCTGAAGTCAAGAATCAAAACCCTGTCCTCCCCGCAAGCAGACAAAAAACTGGCTATTCGCGAGTTTCGAAACAGCCCTCTGTATCAAAATTTAATCGTCAGTTCCGACCTCAAAACGACGGCTCTTTTGGTGAAATTGCCGTTGAATGAATCGTTCGAAAAGCTCGACAAGCGACGGGGGGAACTCCGTCAGAAAAAATATCAAAGCGGATTAACCGTGGAAGAACAGAACGAATTGCAGCGAATTCAAAAAGAATATCGATCGAAAAAAGAAACCGTCAAACAGGAACGCCACGAGCGGGTCCAGCGGATTCGATCCATCGTTTCAAACTACCGTTCCGAAGCGACCCTGCACCTGGGCGGCGTCCCCGTCGTCTCGGACAACGTCATTTCATACATCAAACATGATATCAAGTGGTTCAGTGTGGGGGTCATGGTGATGATCGTGCTGATCCTGGTGGTGTTGTTCCGCTCGTTACAATGGGTCCTTTTTCCGGTCCTGTGCTGTCTTTTTTCAGGACTGAGCGTGATGGGCTTGCTGGGTCTCATGGGATGGAAGGTCACCGTGGTTTCGGCCAATTTCATCTCCCTTCAGCTGATTTTCACCATGTCGCTCGTCATTCATATTCTCGTTCGATACCGGGAGTTTCTGGGAAAAAACCCGGATGCACCCCAGGCGTCGATTATCTCGAAGGCCCGGAAAGATGCGTTTACCCCCTGTCTGTACGCGTCGCTGACGACCTCCGCCGGTTTTTCTTCGCTCATCGCCTCGGATCTGCTGCCGGTGATCAATTTTGGCTGGATCATGTGTATCGGCGTGCTTGTCGCCCTGGCCCTCACGTTTCTTTTTCTTCCCCCCGGCCTCATGATGTCCGTCAAACCCGACGACGAACTCGATCCGTATCAGTCCAGTTTCATTCCCTCCGTACTGGCCTGGTTAACGGAACACAGGCGGGGATGGATCGTCACGACGAGCATCGTCGTCGCCGGTATCACCGCCTACGGCATGTCCCAACTGAAAGTAGAAAATAGCTTCGTGAATTACTTCAAATCCTCCACGGAAGTGTATCAGGGATTAAAGTTTATTGACCGGAACCTCGGTGGAACCACGCCGCTGGACGTCATCGTGACCTTTCCGTCCGAGGGGAAGCGGGAAAAGAAATCCACCAGCGAACGTCCGCCGGCCGAGGACTCCTTCTCGGAATTTGAAGAATACGACCGCCGTTCCGAAAAGGATCGGCACACGTACTGGATCACCGTTCCGAAGATGAAACAGATCAATCGAATACACAACTACCTTGACCGGAAGAGGGCCACCGGGAAAGTTCGGTCGCTGGCGACGGTCTGGCAACTCGGAAAAACCCTGAATAACGGAAAGCCCCTGGACAACCTGGAACTGCAGGTGCTGTTAAAGAATATGCCGGACGACGTCCAGGAAAACTTAATCGATCGATTTGTGTCCATCGAAAATGACCAGGTCCGGGTGACCACGCGAATTCAGGATACGCTGCCGGGCCTGAACCGTGATCAGTTGATCGAAGACGTGAAGAGGGGACTCGTAAACGAAGCGGGACTGAAGAAGGATCAATTCCGGTTTACGGGGTTAATGATTCTGTATAACAACATGCTGCAGAGTTTATTCCGTTCTCAAATGGAGACGATCGGATTAACGGTGCTGCTGTTGCTGTTCATGTTCTGGATCCTGTTTCGTTCGGTGAAAATAGCGCTGATTGCAATTTTCCCGAACCTCCTTGCCTCCGTGGTCGTGCTCGGGGTCATGGGATTGACCGGCATCCCGCTGGACATCATGACCATCACGATTGTGGCCATCAGCGTCGGGATCGCGGTGGACGATACCATTCATTACCTTCACCGGTTTCAAAAAGAATTCAAGAAAGACCGGGATTACATTGCCACGATGCACCGCTCCCATGGAACCATCGGAAACGCCATGACCTATACCACCATTACCATCACCGTCGGGTTTTCGATCCTCGTGGTTTCCAAATTCATCCCGACGGTCCTGTTTGGTCTGTTAACTGCCCTCGCGATGATCATCGCACTTCTCGCGGCGCTCACCCTGCTTCCTTCGCTGATTCTTTTCTTCCAACCGTTCGGTCCGGGAACAGGGTCGAGCGGCAGTTGACCGAGGTTCAAACCGCGATGTTTCGTGTCGGTCACGCACCTGCACATGCCGGGGTCATCGTCATTCGGTCGATCATCGCCGGGATCCTCGTGAACCATGCCGATCTCCCGGACTGGCTCGCCTGGATGGTACGAATCGGTTTTCCCGTGTCGGCGAACCTGATCCCGGGAGTATTTTTGGGCGGCGCCGTCGGCAACCGGGTCACGGGACCGCAGGGCCGGATCCGGGTGCTCTACACGGGCGCCGTCGTTCAGTTCGCACGGTTGCTTCCGGCATCGGTTCTGTAATCAACAGGTGAGGAGCTCAGCGAAAACCTGCTGAACGGGGAAAAGCGGTTTGGGCGCAAACAGTGCCCGAGAAGGGTGGACGACCATGGTTAAGAGGACGGGTAAATCATACGTACAATCTTTCGATTTAGCACGAAAAGAGCCATCCCGACAAGACCCGTCGCCACCCAACCAATCACGTATGGTATCCATGTTACCCGTCGAAAGGAGGTTTTTTGCGCAAAATTGTAAAACGACAGGGTAAATTGACTGAAGAGGCCCGACACCGCGGTACAGATCAGGATCAGGGCCAGAAGACTGAACGTGTACGAGTGAAATGAGCGGACGCTCGTATCCGTTTCGAGTTGAATCCCGTCCATCCGTTCTCCATTTTTCGACCGGAAACGGCTCCAGGACCGAATCCAATTCGAAAAAAGACCGGCCCCGATCCACAGCCCCACGGCAAGACTCAGATTTAAAATACTGTTGATCAAGTGAAGCCCCAGGATCATTAGATTCGAAAAAAAGAGGTTCAGCAGACTGAAGGCCAGAGAAAGCACAGCCGACCATGCAAAATATACGGCGAGGGACCGGCAAACCGCGATGCTGATATCTCGTCTGGAAATCATGGCGCGTTCTCCGTTACATCAAGCTCCTTTTCCTTTGGTCTTTCCTCATCCCCCGGAGCCAGTAGGCCGGAGAGAGAACGTCCAAAAAACACGAGGCCGGCTCCGATCAAAATCAAGAGGGTCGAAGCGAGTACCGTCGCCTTTGCTTCACCGGTCAGGGACTCCCGGAATTCCGGAAGCGGTTTCAGTTTGATCGCCGCAAAACGGCCGATCTCCACCAGAGAATGATAGATCCCGTTCGTAAACGTGACCAGTCCGACCACGGTGATCCCCACGTGGAGCAGATCTTTTGTTTCGGGAATTCGCAGCAATTCATCCTGAACGGATTCCCGGGGGGCTTCCTGATTTGCCGGATTCTTTCCGGCCATCCATCTGCTCAGGGGTCCGGAAAAAAACCAGATCAAGAAAATGGGGAGCAGCGTCAGAAATAGACTTAAAGAGGACCACCCCAATCGAACCAATGTACCGTTCTGGAGCGTTTCGGAGAGGGCCGATGAAAGATCGATAAAGACGTCTACCGCGAAGACCAGGAAGATCAGAACCAGAATCCGACAGGCCACGAAACAGATTTCTCGGCGGGACCATCTCATTTCATCCGTTTCGAAAATTTGTTTAACGCAATAACGAATCAGAAGATCTTTATCAGGGCATGAAGTATAAAGTTATTTTGAGCAAAAGGAAATGCCTCACCGAACCTTGCATTTTTGCTTCTCACGGAAAGGGTTTCTGTTTTGATCACCGTGATTTCCCCCGCTTTGAACGCGGCTACGAATCCATCACATCATTCAATTTCTCGGTATCCGCGCGGGACTGGATGTGGCCGCAGACCGGACAGGCGACGGCGCTGATCTCGATCATCGGCTCCTGGAACGTAAAAAAACCGACGTCGGCGGGACGAAAATACACCCGACCCATGGATTGAATGGTGCCCTCCACGAGGTCCGCGTGCCCGCAGACGGCACATTTGTTCGCGGCCAGTTCGCCCTCCGCCTCACTGACGATCTTCTCCGCCACCATGTCCAGGTTGTGCTTCTTGAAACGGGTGGAATTGCCCACTTTGTAGTACGAAATCTTCCCGTCCCGCATCCACCGATAAAGGGTGGGCTCACTGATGTCCAGGTACCCGGCCGCCTCCTCGATCGTATACCACTCCTCCTCTGATTTCGTCTCGTCCTCTTCGTTTGCCATAAGTCTCCTCGTCAACAACCATCACACAGAGAATTCATTTCGAATTATTAACTATCATGAACTATTAATTATCGTACGTTATAAAAATCCTGTTTTCAATGAATGGATCCTGTGAGGCGTTTGGAAACACCTCGGTCGAGGGTGCTGAAAAGATTGGGAAACGTGATGATATGAAAAGAGACCGGTCTCACTCCGTTGAGCTTATTCTTTATCGTTTATCACCGGACGATTGTTCGTTCATCGGCTTCTGCCACGGAACACGTCCCGCTTTCTGGATGTGTTTCCGAAGAGCGTCGGTCATGGATCGGTACACGTCCCGGTGCTTTTCAGAAACATCCTGTTGTTCCCGCGGGTCCTTCTTGAGATTATAGAGCCTGTATCGTTCAAACGGGTGATTCTGAAGAAGCTTCCATTTGCCCCGTCGCATGGCGTAATACTCCTGCCCCTGATATTTCGAGGAGCCCTCGCGCCGCACAAAAAACAGGTCCCGATTCGGAGATTGCCTGTTTCCCAGGAGCGTCGGGAGGATGGAGATTCCGTCGACCTCCTGCGGTACGTCCGCACCGGCCGCGTCG
>CAZSFH010000117.1:0-8714 GCA_964606115.1 uncultured Planctomycetia bacterium
AAGGGCCACGCCGCTTCGACCGGCCCGCACCGGGCGCCACGAAACATCGCCGGTCGACCCGCTCATCAATATCCCGACCCCCCCATCCATACGCCCCGTGTCATGACGGGTGCTGAAAAAATTCTGCGCTATGAACAAATCTGAACCGCCGCTCCCGTCCATCGACGATGCCACGACCCCGAACCCTGGTGCAATTTGAGCTTCCTGGTTCAGCGGTTTCACCTCAAACGTCCCTCCGCGATTGATCAGTACCACTGACGAAAGTTCATTAAGATACAACCGGGACGCTTCCCGAAGCGTTTTGTCCGAATAAAGTTCTTCGAGGGACGCTTTCGAAAAATCGGCAATCGAATCGAACTGCTCAAACGCGGAAGGAGTAGCACGATGCAGGCTTCCGGAATGCCGGAACGGATAGCGTGCCCCGTCTTCCCAGTATGACTCCACCAGTTCACGTGTTCCGTCTCCGTTCAGATCACCGTAATACAGCTGAAACGGTTGCTCTCCGGAGGCCGTGTACGTTGTATTGGTCCCCAGATTCGTAACCACGTAATCCATTTTTCCATCTTCGTTCACGTCCGTGCCGGTGATACCATTCCAGACCCCGTGCATTTCACTCAGTCCGACCTTCGCCGTTCGGTCAACCAGTTTCCCTTTTCGGTTTTGAAAATATTTGATCGCCCCCCAGGCCAGCGTCAGCATCAGGTCCCGCCAGCCGTCGCCGTTGACATCCGTCCAAAGTGCACCGGTTACCATTCCCGGTCTTCGAAGACCCTCCGCCACCTCCTCCGTGACGTCGACAAATCCCTTTTGCCGATTTTCCAGCAGCCGGCTTCGAGGCGTGTCCGGATAACTCCGGGGAACCATGCGCCCGCCGACAAACAGATCCAGATCCCCGTCCCGGTCGTAATCGACCGCGCAGACCGGACTCGAATAGATTCGCGCGTCCGGCAACCATTCCTCTCCCGCCCTGGTGAACGACCCGTCCCCCCTGTTCAGGTAGAGCCGATCCTCAAGCTCCCGTGCATCCGGTCTATGTTCGGAACTGCCCGATGCCACAAAAAGATCGTCCCGGCCATCACCGTTCACATCAATCCACAGAACTCCCATATCCTCGTGACCGGCGTCCTGTTTCCAGGGCCCCTTACTCTTCCGCAGCGTTAGTTTCCCCTCCCGGTTCATCAACAGTCGTCCGCTCTGTCCCGCTGCCCCGCCCACGAAAAGATCGGGGGCTCCGTCTCCGTTCGGATCCCCCCACGCAAGTCCGGGGCCGAGACGGGAATGTTTCCAGGGAAGCAACGGCTGATGCTCCATGTCGTTAAATGTCGATTCCCGGTGCTGAAAGGGAAGATCCTCGCGATCAAAGATCGAATTCGATTGTGTTCCTCCCTGCTGAAGACGAGAGGCGGAACCGGCCGACGGAATCCCTTTTGAATCCGCCTCGGGTTCTGTGATGGTATACAGACGGTCCGGTTTCAGATCACTCACGACCTGCCGGTGACCGGCCGGCCAGTGAATTACCAGCCTCTTGATCTTCGTTCCTTTCCCAAGTCCAAAATGGACCAGGGGTTCGTCGGAAGACATGAATCCCTCACCCGGATTGTGGTGGCGCACCTGTCGCCCGTTGGAGGTGACAAGCACCAGGCGGGCCCCGATGCCGTAGGAGTTGCTCTGCCGACCTTTCAGGCGAATAAGAAGACCGTAGCCGGAGGCACCTGTATTTTCGTAGACGGAAATGGGATCCTCCTGATTGTTGACGACCAGATCCAGATCCCCGTCCCGGTCAAGATCCGACACGGCGGCTCCATAACTGAACCCCGTATGATCGAGGCCCCATTCCCGGCTCTTATCCACAAACGATAGATTGCCACGGTTCCGGAATACGAGATTCTGATCCCGTCGTTCCGGTGCATTTTTATACATCTCCTTCCGAAGGGAACGCCATTTCTCCAAATAGCGTTCCTGTCCGGTTTCCTGGTATCGTTTGTAATATTTTGAGAGCACCTGTTGATTGTATTTTTCAACGCGCTGTTTCCAGTCCGCGTCCACGTAATCACGCACCATTCCGTTGGTAAAATAGACGTCACTTCGCCCGTCGTTGTCAAAGTCCCGAACTTTTGTGGACCAGGTCCAGTCCGTGCGCGCAAGGCCCGTGAGAAACGCCGCTTCGCGAAACCGGGAGGTCCTGGAATTCAGGAACACGGCGTTGCGCATGTACTGGGGAGGGTCGGCGAAGTTCAGAAACCATGTTTTCACGTCCATCACCCGCATCGTTCGCATTCGTTTTGAATGTGTGGGAGCGGCCATGTCCGTGGTGATCAGATCCTCCAACCCGTCCCGATTCAGATCTCCCGCGCCGATGCCCATGGAGTACCACGGTGTGTGTGGAGCCGCGGTCCGGATCTCGTTCGAGAAGGTACCGTCCCCCTGATTGACAAACAGTTTGTCCGCCCCGAAAAAATCATTCGCCACGTATAGATCGGGCCACCCGTCCTGATTCCAATCAGACCACAGCGCGTCGTTGCCGATTCCGTAATGCTGAAGACCGGCCTCCCTGGTGACGTCCTGAAACAGCCCTCCGTTATTTTGAAGAAGATGATCCCGCTGGCCGGCCCGGACGATCTTCGGTTCCATGCCTTCCGGGTTGATGACCATGCACCGTTCCCGGTCCTCTTTCGGCACACGCAGGTTTTCCCCTTTTCCGATGGTCTCGCAGTCGCCCATCACGTTCAGAAGATGAAATTTCACCTCCGTGACCAGATACAGGTCCAGATCCCCGTCCCGGTCATAATCGCTAAAACTGCTCTTGACGCTGGCACGTTCCAGGTCCACCATGTATTTTGCCGCCTGCTCATCGAACGTTCCGTCTCCCTGGTTGATATACAGTTCGTTCGGCGACATGTAGTGACAGACGTAGAGATCCAGCAACCCATCGTCATTGACATCCGCAAACGCCGCTCCCGAACTCCAGCGGTCCGCCGTCCGGATTCCCGCCTCTCTCGTTACGTCCTGAAATGTCAACCGGTCCGTCTGGCGATAGAGCCGGCTCTTCTTCAGCTGACCGGTAACAAAAAGATCCGGACGTCCGTCCCCGTCATAATCGCCGATCGTCACCCCGCCGCCGGAAAACGCGATATTATACATGCCCTCCTGCTCGTCGAAATTGATCCGGTTCCGAAGCGTGATGCCGGTCCGGTCCGGATCAAGGGTACGAAACATCGTCTCGCCGCCCCCGGTCTGCTGGGATAGCGGCTCGCTGGAGATCAAACTGGAGGACGATTTCGGAGTCCCGTCCTCCGGTTCCTGCGCAGGACCGGGCCCGGAGGAAAGAACAAGGAAGAGAAACGAAAGAACACCCACGACGGTTTTAAAGCAAAGTTGTGACATCGTCGATGGAACCTCCGCAGAATCAATCCGGACCGGTTGAACCATGAACCCCGCCGGGGTTCTACAGGTCAGCCCGGGTGAAGCCGAGCGACAGCGAGGCGCACCCCCGGGGAATGAGATAAAACAAAACATGAAACCTGAAAGGGTTCCACAACTTAACATGGGTTGCTTCCTCGAAAATTCTTGCAGCCACCCGCACGTAGTGCGTTGTACGAAATGAATGCCTTTACTGGCATTCATCCCTTCAACATGAAGAACTGAGGATGCGGATTTCCCGCGTTGTCATGTTAATACGCGGTGCCACTGACGAGACATCACAGCATTTTTCATTCAAATGATTTCATCTCAACCAGAATCGTCACAACCGGCCCACCCCGACCTGAGGTTCTCAGCAATACACTGAGGTACTGCCTGCGAAATCACGCCGTGCTGCCGCGCCGATTGTTTCGTCCGGACCAAGCGGGGAGTTTTTCAGCAATCTCCTGGCCAAAAGGCTATGGTAAGCAATACCACGTTTAAAATCCATAGAAAGACCCGGTCTGGAGGAAAGATCAACATCATCCGCCGGGTGAGAAAAACTGGGACGGAGGCCGGACTTCGTCCCCGCTATCCCCGCTCAATATCGAAGATAAATTCCACCCTGAAAAAATTGATCAAAACACCGTACTGAGATATAATGACCCTTTCAACCAGCGTGTTTTCAGTGGCATAAAAACGTTCGGCACCGAATTTTTTTTGATCCATTTTTAGAACGTTCAAAAACGTTGTTCACACTACGTTCCTCTCAGCAATCCTCGATCTCCGCCCCCCGGCTTCTGATTTTGCTGTCCTCCGTTCTGCTGGTTGCCGCAACAGTTACCGGCGAAGAAGAAAACTCCCATCAACCACCGCCGATTAACGAGATCATTCAGAACGTGCAGGAACAAAACGCCGGATTAAAACGGGCGGTCGTTCAGATTCACCCCGGACAGGGGGCGCCGGACGGCGGGGGACGGATGGTCTGGAAACGGGGAAGCTTCGTTCACTCACAGAACTATCGAATCAATACCCGCGGCCGGCTCCACCTGTACGAGACCGTTTCCGATCAGGAACAGAACGCATATCAGTTCAATACCATTTTACCCGGGGGGAATTCCTTCACCTTCGCGCTCCGGAGACCCTATGGCAAGATTCCGGACCCGGCGTACGGAATTTCGGATTACTTCCTGCTCTCCTTCTCCGCCTCCCGGGACGTGGACGTCAAGTATCCGGGATATCTCATGTCGATCAATCTGTTCCCTCAGCGGCTTCAGCTTTATAAAAACCGTTACCGGACCTCTTACGAAACCATCGAAGGAACACGGTACATCGTTTTGCAGCGGGAACGGGTCATGCTGCATGAATTTTATTTTCGGGAGAAGCTCTACCTGAACCCGGAAACCTGGCGGTTCGAGGAAGTTCGCCTGAAGGATCGTCGGCGCCGATACATTCTGACCGCAACCTCCTTCCAGAAAATCAAAGAGGTCTCGCTTCCCGCGGGAGTTGAAGCTCGATCCCCGGGATTCGAAAACCCATTTTCCTTCCAGTTGCAATACCGGGTGAAGTGGAAAAAGGTAAACGACCGTGACGTTCGTAAACCGGATTGGATCCAGGACCCCGGGCTTCCGGAGGTGTCGGACGTGAACACCCGAGCGATCCATCGGAAACTCCGTCGCAACCAGGTGGACGCGACCCTGTATTCATCCCTGATGCAGGCGGCGATTCGGTATCGTTTCATGTTAAACGCTTCCCATTTCCATCCAGAACCGTTTAAGAAATCCGTGGAGATGGCCAGCAAAAATCATCCAACCTCCCGTCTTCTCAAGGCGTTCCGGGATGGTATTTACTCCCGGACCCGGATCACGGACGAGGATAAGACGTTCATTACGGCCTTCCCGTCCATCAGCAAAAACGTCCAGCATCCGTACATGAACTACGCCGCTGCGTATCGGGCGTTCCGGCAGCGAGACCTCAAGACGTTTCGAACCTACCTTGACCCGATCGCTTCGCAGTTTCCGTACCCTCGTGTGCGAAAGCGCTTACAGTTCCTCAACGCGCTGCGCCAGGCCACGTCGGACGTTGAATTTCGCGCCCTGCTGACCAACTACCTGACCGGGGACCAGATCAAACACCGCATCGGACTCGTCACGGCCCTGATCCGTCATATTCATCAAAAGAACACAACCTCGCGGATGAGGATCGTAAAAGAAACGGCAAAACGGGAAGATGCCGTTCTCCTGTATTACACGCTGGCGGAATATTTCTCAGCCCGAAAAAATTTCCAGCGGGCCAATCGCTATTACAAACTCCTTCTTGATGATTCCTACTTTCAACCCCGGATCCATTCTTACATCAGCCGGGCCGGCTTTCAGGCCATGCCGCTGATCGACCGGATGGAAGAGAACATCACCCTCGTCTGGCTGCTGCTGCGCAGGGCGCTTCAATACATGCAGGACGGGTCCACGGAACGAAGTTTGACGATCGTGGAACGAATTCTCGATCACCTGAAGAATGAGGAGATCCGGGTGCTTGGAAGCCTTCCTTCCGGCGACGAAAAAGATTATCTTTCGGACCTATCCGTTCTTCTCCGCCTGATGATCCGCCGGGACCAGGGATCAACTGCAAGAAAACTTCTGGTTTCATTTATGCAAACGTATCCCTCCGCTTCCTGGTCACAGCCGAGATTGGTCGAGTCCCTCGACACGATAGCGGGAGAAGGCACGACGGCTCGATACAGCATTGCAAAACATTACTTCGTGCTCGGACACGACCGGATCGCGAAAGACCTGCTCCCGCCGGACCGACTGCGAACGATCCTATTTAAGCGGATGGACAAACAGAAAATAACCTCCCGGGATCGGCTTGTCCTGGCCCGCCTTATCAGCCACCGTCACCTGAAGAAACCCGAGCTCCTTCAACGTGCCATGTCGGTCCTCCAGAAACGGTTAAAGGACGAGAGCAGAGACGAATCGACCCCGTACCTTTACGCCGCTTTGGCGGACGGCTATTACCAGCACCAACAGTACTCGAAAGCTGCCGGAACCTATCATCACCTCCTCTCGTACGTACGAGATCGGAAACCGCCGGAATCTTTCCCCTCCCTGTTTCGAAGCGTTTCACTCGATCGTGTTTCCTCCGCCTACACGGGCACTCCGAAGTTCGATCCGGTTTCGGACCCTGTGATAGTGAAACTTGCGCAATCTCTGGTCAAGGGAGGGACCAACAGGAAAAAATCCGTTAAACTTCTCAAACACCACGCCCGACTCTACGGGAACGGAACGTCTCCGGCACTCGCATTTTTAGTTGCCGGTTTTCGGGAACCGTCGCTTCGACTGTTAATTCACCGGTTCCGCAAACCCGGACAAAAAGAATTCAAGAAGAAACTCCTGCAAACCCTGGCCACCATGCTAAAATCCGACAATCGGTACGCGGAAGCAGCACTTCTTTATTCGCTTGCGATCCGGGAAAAAAAGATGGAGACGGACGAAATTCGTGCGACCTACCAATCCCTCCAGAAAAAAATCGACCGATCGAAATTAATCGAAGAACTGGCGGCTCGCGACTACGACAACCCCTCACCCGGAACGAAACAACGAGTGCAAAACGTCCTTCAAAAAATAAAAAAAGCGAAAAATCAAAAACAGCGAATGAAACACGTTGTCCACCTGATGAACATGTCCGAAAATGTGATCCCGGTGCTGCTGAACGTTCGTAAGAAAGAATCTTCGATTCAACCGTACGTCCAGAAAGTGCTGGAAACGCTCCGAATGCGGCAAATGCAAAAGAACCTTCTTTCCCCCCACCTCCTTCCCGCCAGATCGAAATCGCGGTAGCGTTCGCAAACCCGTCTTTGACACTCCACCAAGCAGGGGAATCGTATCGCCGAACGATCCGAGCCTCATCGCGTACCGTACATCCTTGTTTTATGGGGTCAAGTTCCATAGCATAAAAATCGCCATGAACGACATCAAAACAAAATCCGAGAAACAGCGAAACTGGGTCGAGCGCATTCTGGAATCGGTTCCGGGCTTCAAAGGCTACCTTCAGAAAGAACGAAGCCGGGAATCCGACCAGCTTGAGCGCGCGTATATCTCCCGGAAGCTGCTGGAGCAGATCGACGACGTCCGGTCGATCGCCCGCCAACTCACGCAGGAAGGACGTCTCGAACTGCTGGACGAACTGGACCGGGTTGAAAAACGCATCAGGCGGGTTGCAGACCGTATCAAACACGCCGACTACGGCTATTCCGGCTTTTTCGACACCATCAAGGTCGAGGACGAGGAACTGGACAAGCTGTACAAATTCGACGTCGCCACCCTCGAAGCGGCGGAAAACATCGCGGAGGGACTCAAGCAACTGTCCGACGTGCTATCGGAACCGGAGAAGCTCGAGAAACGCATCAAGAACCTGCAGTCCGAAATCCGGAAGCTGGACGAAAACTGGTCCGATCGTGAAAATCTGATCAGCGACAAACAGGAATCATCAAACTCATCTTCATAACGGGAGGTCACCATGGGACTTCGACCGGACGTTATTTACTGGAACGATGACACCGGCGACACGATCGTTCACCGGGAACCGCAGGACGGTCTCGCCGACATCAAACTGGGCGCACAGCTTACGGTCCAGGAAAGCCAGAGCGCCGTCTTTTTTCGGGACGGAAAAGCGCTGGATACCTTTTCTGCGGGTCGACATACCCTGACGACCCAGAACATCCCCGTGCTGACTGAGTTTCTGAACCTCGCGTTCGACGATGATGTTTTTCAGTGTGCCGTCTATTTCGTTAACCAGAAGAAGTTTCTGAACCTCAAATGGGGAACCAAACAACCGGTGCCCTACGAGGATAGCAAGCTCGGAATGGTTCAGCTTCGTGCCTTCGGCGAATACAGCTTTCGGGTGCAGGAGCCTCAGCTGTTTATTCAAAACATCGTCGGCACACAGGGAAAATACACCACGGACAATATTGAAGACTGGTTTCGAGACCAGATCACGAGCCGTCTCGCGGACGTGATTGGAGAAAACCTGGACACGATCATTAATTACGCGTCGAACTACGACGAGCTCCGGATGGCGATGAAAAGTCGCCTTCAGGACGACTTCAAAGAAGATGGCGTCGAGCTCTGCGACATTATCATTTCCTCGATCAACGTCCCCGAGGACGTGCAGGAAGCCATCAACGAACGGTCCGCGATGGAGGCTGTCAACGCCCCCAGCTACACACAGTTCAAAGCCGCCCGATCCATGGAAACCGCCGCGGAAAATCGTGGAGAAGCAGGGGGCGGAATGGGCATGGGCATGGGAGCCGGATTCGG
>CAZSFH010000118.1:0-5504 GCA_964606115.1 uncultured Planctomycetia bacterium
TGGAGGAAATGAATGCCTTAATGGCATTCATTCCTTCAACACGAAGAACTGAGGAGGCGGATTTCTCGCGTTGTCATGCTAACGAATCCGGCTCAGAGCATTTTCTTCGTCGGCGCGGAAAATTGTCGGTTCATGTTCCTCCGCCTTCGACGGAGAGACCTGAGCGAATCCCAGCACGATTAATTCATCCCCAACGGCTCCGAGCCGGGCCGTACCTCCATTCAGGCAAACAATACCGGAATTGGGTTCACCTTCAATCAGGTACGTCTCGAACCGATTTCCGGACTGAAGGTTTATGACGAGAACTTTTTCATGTGGATATAATTCCGCCTGTTGGATCAGCCGGCGATCCAAAGTCAGGCTGCCTTCGATGTAGTCCAGTTCGGACTCGGTCACCGTCAGGTGGCTGATCTTTGTGCGACACACTTCAATGTTCATCGGCTAGAAGGGAATCGAATTAAACCTACGACTTTTCCACTGATCTGTACGTCATCCGGCTGTTCGGTAAGTGGATCCAGGTCCGGGTGGATCGGATCCAGGTGGGCCACGTCGTTTCGAGACGAATATCGCCGCAGGGAGGGGGGGTCGGATTTTGTGCTGATGAGCACGAGATCGCCGTTCTGAACCTCCGCGTGCTCGTTGATGATCAGGAGATCACCATTCTGAATATTTTCCTTGTGCAGACCCTTTCCCTTTATCCTGAGCAGATAACAGTCGTCCGGGTCACAGAACACATCGTTCGCGGAAATGGTTTTTGTCTGTTCGATAGCTTCCATCGATTCCCCCGGGGTAAGATTTCCAAGCAGCGGAAGGGCGTGCGAAGTGGGAGGAGTTACTGTGGAGGTTTCGGATGACGCTGAGCCGTATTCCGTATCCGGTCCGGCTTCGTGAACTTCGCCCCCCGCCTTGTCCGGGTTCATGGAGTCACCGGGATCGGCCACCAACCGGGCCGTTTTCTTCACGGTAATTCCGCGGGCTTTGTGTGGTTGACGGTCGAGGTATCCCGCTTCTTCGAGCGCTTCAACATGTTGAAGAACCGTGACCCGGCTGAGATCGAAATGATCCGCCATCTCGCGGAGGGTCGGGGCATAGCGATGCTCCCGCACGAAATCGACGATAAAGTCAAGTACCTCAAGTTGACGGGGTGTGATGGACATCCGTTTGCGTTACGGGAGATCGGAGTGTTCGGAGTCTTCGTCCCAGGGGGGGTCGTCCGGTTCGGGCGGGGTCCATCGATCTTCGGGGCCCCCGCGGTCTTCCTCAAAGCCCTCCATCTGGTCGGCGTCCGGGTAAGCCTTTTCTTCTTCCTGGATTTCCTCGATCCGTTCAATAATTTTATCCAGGAGTCGGTCACGAGCAAGCTCTCGATTTTCCTCCCGGGTCCGATACTCATCGGCGGCCGCCGACACACTGGACGGCACGTGAGTGAGAACAACCCCGGCCGGTTCATCCTGGTCCTCTTCCGACTCCGAAGATTCGATGGGCTCCTCTTCTATTTGATCTTTCACGTCTTCCCATTCCAGCATGTCCGGGGACGGAAGATCCTCGTACCAATCCTCGCCAAATATCACGTCATCCATCGTTAATTATGGAAAAATGAAGTGAAGCGTGTAAACTGGTCCCATTCACTACCTGAAATGATCATATCATATTTTTTCTTCGGTTCAACACCTTCATTCCCCTTTCGAATCGTGATATAAAAAGATATACGATTTGTGATGTGTCAGACTCGTTTTGACAGGGTGTTCTATGAGCAAAATTCTCTATCTGGACTGCTTTTCCGGGGTCGCGGGTGATATGATTCTCTCCGCCCTGGTCGATGCCGGTGCGAGCCGGGATCATTTGCTAACAGCAATCCGGCAATTGACGAATCAGCGGGTTGATCTGCGTTTTGAATCCGTTACGAAAAACGGGGCGGAAGGGTTACATCTTGAGCTGGATCCGCCGGAGGAATGGACGTTACATACGTATCCGGAGCTGAGAAATCGTCTTGTGGAGGTCTCGCTTCCCGAGGCCGTGGTCGCTCGTAGCACGGAGGCACTGGATCGTCTTGCGGATGTGGAGGCGGACTTTCACGGCTGCGAGCCGGAAGAGGTTCATTTCGACGAAATCGCGGGGTTTGATCTGTTGCTGGATTTAGCAGGAGCGGCCGTGTGCCTGGAGGAAATGGACGTCGACCGGATGTTGTTTTCGGATCTGCCGGTCTCCAGCGGGTGGCTGGACAGCCATCACGGGCGTCTCCCCGTGCCCGCTCCGGCGACGCTTGAACTGCTGAAGGGATTCAGGGTCTATGATTCCGGGCTGGACGAAGAAATTACGACGCCCACCGGAGCGGCAATTTTAACCACCATGGGCGAGCAGGTGGACGGAATGCCGGATCTCTCCGTGACGTCGATCGGGTACGGAGCGGGGACGAAAAATCTTGAAGATCGCCCGAATTTGCTTCGTGCCGTCACGGGCACGACGGAGGAGGGAGAGGGCGATTGGCCGGACCGGTTGACACCGGAACGGATCGCCGTGCTCGAAACGAATATTGATGACGACTCGCCGGAACAGATCGCTCATGCCATGGAGGTGCTGATGGATAACGGGGCTCTTGACGTGTGCGTAACTCCGGTGACCATGAAAAAATCACGCTCCGGTTCGGCCCTGACGGTACTTTGTTTCCCTTCCGATCAGTCTCGTATGCTGGACGTGCTGTTTCAGGAAACGACCACGTTCGGGGTTCGTACGGATCGGATACGGAGGGTTGTCCTGCCGCGCAGCACGGAAACGGTTGAGACCCCGTGGGGATCGGTCCCCGTCAAAATTGGACGCTGGAAATCCCGCGAGAAAATCGCCCCGGAGTTTGAAGCATGCCGTCGCCTCGCGAAAGAGCATGACTGTTCCCTGCGGGAGGTCATGGAGTCCGCCCGGAGGGCGTACCGGAACATGCAATGAGGACCCCGTTTATTGAAAACCGCTAATTCGATCAGTTAAGATAGCCAGACCTTGATTCACCCGATCTCAGGGCGTTACCTGATTTGTTTCCAGCATCTTTCGGACCTGGCTTCCGAAACGCCCGAAAGATCCATTCATCGCTCATATTGAAAGAACGGATATGCAGGTTACGCTATTTGAAATTCCGATTCTTGGATTGACCATTCGGTCATTTGGCGTGATGGCCATGATTTCGTTCGTGGCCGGAATTGCGTTCGCGATCTGGCGAGCCCGGGAAAAGGAGTTTCCACCTCCGTTTATTATGGATCTCGGGATCTTTTGCCTGGTATCCGGTATTCTTGGTGCACGGTTGTTCTTTGTCTTCCAGGAACACGAGCAGTATAACTGGGCGTTCTTTCGTGTCTGGGACGGAGGATTCAGTCTTCTCGGGGCCATCCTCGGATTGACCCTGCCGTTTCTGCTCTTTTTTGCATGGAACCTGATGACGGTGGAGCCCCCCGACGAGAACGAGGAGGCGACCGAGAACAATGGAACCGAACCCCTTTTGAGCACTCCACAACTCTATCTGATGATCGGAATCAGCGTCCTTTCCGCAATTGTTGTGTCCCGTTTTGTATACGTGTATACCCATCCGGATCTGTATATGGAACAACGGATGATCGATTATGCCGGGCGGAAGGTACAGACCACGGTAGGCCCGTTTGACTTTCTAAAAATCTGGGAAGGCGGAATTGTCTTTTACGGCGGGTTGTTCGGGGGAATTGCCGGTGGAACGGGATTTATTCTCTGGCACGGGTATTCGTACCTCGAAGTTGCGGACGTGTTTGCCGCTCCCCTCCTGCTGGCACAGTCCATTGCGCGATGGGGGTGTTTCCTGGCCGGGGATGATTTCGGAACGAGGGTCTCGGAATCGTTTCCGCTGGCCGTCCGTTTTCCGAAGCAGGAAGGTGTGCAATCCGCTATCTATAATTATCAGGTGCAGCAGGGCATCATTGAACGGGGGGCGGAATATACCACGTGGGTCCACCCGTCACAGCTGTACATGTCCTTTGGCGTTCTGGTCTGTTTTGTACTCCTTCTCCTGCTCGAACGAAAAAAATATTTTACCGGCTGGTCGTTTGGCTGGATGATCGTACTGTATTCCGTGCATCGGTTTATCGTTGAATTCTGGCGGGGTGATCCGCTTCCCATTTATACGTTCACGCCTATCCCCACGCTTCTCCAGACGTTCGGTTTTCCCAGGGTCATTGCGGGTTCGAACGGTCCGATGTACGGACTTCGCATTTCCCAGTTCATCAGTGTGTTCCTGCTGGTCGGCGGGGTGATCTGGCTCGTCATCTGCTGGTGGCTGAAGCATCGAGCGTCCGATGTTCAATCAACGGACACGGACGTTCAGCCCGCGGAGGCGTAAATAAACACCTGGAAGGCGAAAAAAGAGCATTGGTTGCGGTCCACAATCCTTGATGTTCTTTCTGGCAGCCGGGACCTTTGGCAGTTCGTGTGGCAGTTATCTCCGTATTGTGGCCATCCGTCCTCGACGAAAACCGGTTCCGGTCAGGATTGGTACGAGGCGGAAGAGGATTCCCGGGGGGTTTCGGCTTCTTTCCGTTCCGGTTCCGGTGATCCGGATCCGTCCTCGTCGTGTGCGAGAAGTGTCTGATTTGCTTCTTGCAGGAGATCCGTGTTTTCGTTGAGTTTGTCGTACGTGAAGAAAAAGAGGTAAATGTTCAGTCCCATCGCAACCACCATGGTGGGGGTGTGGGTCCATTGAGGCAGGTGGTGGGTGTCCGTTGCGGCTCCGAGGATGGTGGCCCCGATCATGACGAGCATGCCGGTGGTTGTCCAGGGAAGGGTTTCCATTTTTAAGGCGCGCATCCGTTTGTGAAACGTTTCCCCGGTCAGGTCCCGTTCCTCGAGTCCTTCTTTTACTGCTTTGTGGGTGACGATGAGATAGATCATGACGATCGAGTGGATGAACAGCGTCAGAATCGCCGCCAGGAGGGCGAGCTTGAAGTGGAGGGAATAGAATGAAAATTGAAAGCCGGGTGTTTCCGCCAGGCCCAGGGCGATTCCGGAGCCGGTGGCAAGCAGGTAGACAAGGACGTTAATCAGGGCTAACAACCGGAAAAGAACTTTCATTCCTCTTCGTGAAAATCCACGCGCGGGGCGTCCGCCCAGAGCCCTTCAATGCGATAATATTCTCGAACGTGCTCCTGGAACAGGTGAATGATAATGGAGCCGTAATCCATCAAAACCCACAATCCTTCGTCTTCTCCTTCCTGTCCGATGTACGAGAGTTCGGAATAGGAAGAAAGGTAATCGTCGATATGTTCGCTCAGAGCGGAAAGGTGCTGGGCGTTGCGACCGGTGGCAATGATGAAATAATCACAGACGGGCAAGAGTTCCCGGACTTTCAGCATCGTGATGTCTTTGGCTTTTTTTTCATGGAGAAGCCGGGCGACCTCCAGGCCCCGTTTCCGGGTTTGTTCATCGACGGTCTGTTCTGTCATAGACGGGGATTATATCAGTAACGGGTCGTCTGGATCAAAAAAACATTCAGCAGT
>CAZSFH010000118.1:5514-8709 GCA_964606115.1 uncultured Planctomycetia bacterium
ATGTTCCTGTGAGAGACTCAGTTTTTCCGTTTTTCAGCAGTCTTCTGGAAGGAAGAGGTTCAAGTACGGGGATCAGCCGGTTGGCCAGTTCATGTGGAAGAGCTGAATAAGACCGTGTTCTCCCCAGGAGTAGGCCGCCCATGCGAAGATGACGGAGACGATGGACATCAGTTTGATCAGAATGTTGATCGACGGTCCGGTCGTATCCTTGAACGGATCTCCGACCGTGTCCCCGACGACGGAAGCGTCATGGGCGGACGAATTTTTACCACCGAAATGATCCGCTTCAATGTATTTTTTTGCGTTGTCCCAGGCCCCACCCGAGTTGGCCATCATAATCGCCACCAGAAAACCGGTTGAGATCGTTCCGGCCAGAAGTCCCATGACCCCGCCGATCCCAAGAAACACGGAGGTGAGTACAGGAACGATGACCGCCAGTAAGGTTGGGGGAACCATTTCCTTTTGAGCGGCCAGCGTGGAGATCTGTATGGGACGGTTGTAATCCGGCGTACGCTCGCCTTCCAGAATTTCGGGATACTCGTCAAACTGGTTTCGTATTTCCTCAATCATCTCCGCGGCTGCTTCGTTAACCGCCCGCATGGTCATCGCCGAAAAGATAAAAACCGTCATGCCCCCGACCATGACGCCCAGTAGGACCCGGGGATTCATGAGGGACACACCGAATTCTCCGATAAAGCCGGGGATCGTTTGAATGTCCGAGATGAGTGTATGAAGCTCATTCGGAACCGAATCGGCCGTAGCACCTTCGAGGAGTCGGTCAAGGACCTGTCGCACCTCCTGGATATAAGCGGCAAGAAGGGCGAGGGCCGTCATGGCAGCCGAACCGATGGCGTATCCTTTTCCGGTGGCGGCCGTGGTATTCCCGAGGGAATCCAGCAGATCAGTTCGTTCCCGTACCTCGGATGGGAGTTCGGCCATTTCCGCATTGCCGCCCGCGTTATCGGCAATCGGTCCGTACGCGTCCGTGGCATTGGTGATGCCCAGGGTCGAAAGCATCCCGACCGCGGAGATTCCGACCCCGTAGAGACCGATGGGGATGTGGGTGAAACCGCCCGGAACCCCGAACGCCACGAGAACACCGGCGACGATCAGTAGCATGGTCCACCCGGAGGAAGCCATTCCAACCGCGATGCCTTCAATAATCACCGTCGCCGTTCCCGTTTGGGCACTTTCTGCAATACCACGAGTCGGACCGTATTGATCGGACGTGTAGTATCCGGTGACATACCCGATCAGGACGGCCGCAATAATGCCGATCAGGATGGGAGACCAGAGACGAAGGGGATCCCAGACCCCATATTCCTGCCCGTAAACCATCCGGAGATTTCCATCACCGGGAACGGAGGCTCCGTAGAAAAGAAGATAAAAGATTCCAAGACTGGCGACGGCCGTCAGCACCGAGCTGGTGTTGATCCCGAACATCAGGTTGTTCATCAGATCCGAGTGCGTGGCGTCCTCGCCGGTCTGTACCAGGTAAATTCCCACGATGGAAAGAAGAATGCCGATGGCCGAAATTAACAGTGGTGCCATCACGCCTTCGACGTGAAGTCCTGCCGTGACGCCAAGCACCATGGTGGCAAGAATAGAGCCACAGTACGATTCGTACAGATCTGCGCCCATACCGGCGACGTCACCGACATTATCGCCCACGTTGTCGGCGATGGTGCCGGGATTTCGCGGATCGTCTTCCGGAATGTCCGCTTCGACCTTCCCGACGATATCAGCTCCCACGTCGGCGGCCTTCGTGTAGATCCCTCCGCCGACGCGTCCGAACAGTGCCGCCAGGCTGGCTCCCATCATGTATGGAAGCATCACCGTTGTGGCGGCCTGAAGCTTCTGGAGTGGAAGCGGAAAGATGCCATATCCGAGTAGTCCGTTCCAGGGCAGGTTTACCTGTGTGAGGAAGAGAAACCAGAGGGCAATGGGGAGCAGTCCTAATCCCACCACCGTCAACCCCATGACACCACCACTTCGAAACGAAATTCGGAGGCCCTCGTTCAGGCTCGACCGGCAGGCATTGGCCGTCCCGGCACTGGCCTGAGTCGCGGCCACCATGCCGAACCAGCCGGCAAGGCAGGACATAACCCCACCGGTCAGGAAGAGAAACGGAATCCAGGTGGGTTGCATGTGAAACCCGATGCCGATGACCCCGAGGACGATCATTAAAAGGAGAAAAACGATCGCCACGACACGGTACTGGGTCTTCAGGTACGTCCTCGCTCCCTCTTTCACGTGGCCGGCAATTTTTTTCATCTCATCCGTCCCCTCGGATGCCTTGAGCATGGAACGATAAAAGTTCCAGGCGAAACCGAGAGCAATAACGGGTGCTATGACGGCGAGCCAGAAGGTAACGGGAAGTGATCCATCCCATTCAGACGCCGATCCGTCGGCGGCCGAGAGCAGGGTGGGATTCATCACGCCCACAAGAACGGAGAACACCACGTACCAGAGTGGCCGGAGATTATTCATGGTTCATGAATACCAGCATAATTGCTTCCAAGAAATCGTGAACAGGCCGTATATAGGAGAGATAGCGAAACTGATCGTTCCTGTGACCTCCCTGCGGAACCTGTCCTGACAATCAGGGCAAATGAAAAGCCTTTTGCAGACGAAGAACGGGCACCGATATGATACCGCTGAAAAAATGCAAACGTGATGTTAACGTATCGGAAACTGTTCTTCAAACACCGGTTCACGAAGGATTGAGCATGGCGTCAGTGCATTGCTGAGAACATCAGATCGTCGAGCCCGGGCCGGTTGTGACGTTTCTCGTTGAGACGAAATGAATTGAATGAAACATGCTTTGACGTCTCGTTAATGGCACCGCGTATCAAGTTGTGGAACCCTTTCAGGGTTCATGATTGGTTTGATCTCATTCCCCGGGGGTGCGCCTCGCTATCGCTCGGCTTCCCCCGGGCTGACCTGTAGAACCCCGTCGGGGTTCATGGTTCAATCGGTCCGGATTAATTTTGTAAAGGTCCCATCTTCGATGCCACAACCGAATCGACGTGTGCGTGACCCCAACAAACAGGGTAGCCAGGGGTTGAGCGAAGTGAAACCTCGGGGAAGGGAAGGTCCTGAACAGAGGAACCCTGGGAGACTGCTGAAAAACCCCCGCGACGTCAGCGAAACGAGTTACATCGAAGAGCGCGGAGTCCGCCGCAGGCGATGCCG
>CAZSFH010000119.1:0-3656 GCA_964606115.1 uncultured Planctomycetia bacterium
TGATGATCAATATTGATCACCGTAACATCCGTTTCCAGAAAACTGGCGAGAGAACCGAGACGCTCCCGATTCGCACAATCGACCGTTACAACCGTATCCACCTCCTCCGGCAAGTTCGTCAAACCGGACTGTATCTGATCGACGCCGGGTAACCATCGACAGTGGTGATCCACCCCCCCATCATTGGCGATCCGGCCGTTCTTCCCCATTTCATCCAGTAAATACCACAACCCTAATTCGGGACCGATTGCGTCCGGATCGGACCGAACATGTGAACACAGCAGAAACTGTGTTCCCCGTTGCAATCCGGCAGCAACCTCTTCTAGACCGTCATCCATTTTCCCTTTCCATAATTCGAAAACGCTTCACACTACCCGGCATTCACACGGGCTTCCGATTCGGCAATCCCCTGAAACGTCCCCCTTACCTGTCGTCCCTCCACCTCGTTTACCTCGACCCGGACGATTCGATTGGTAAGCATCTCGGGGCCTCTGAAACGCACCCGCAGATAACGAGGGGTTAAACCAATCAGTTCATCGTCGTTCGACGCATGGTGCTCGACGAGCACCCTCACCGTTTGTCCCACAAATTGTTCCGAATACTCGTCCTGCAAAATCTTCTCAAGTCGCTCCAGCTGATCGACCCGTCGATTGATCGTTTTCGAATCCACTTTCGGCTCCATCTCCGCTGCTTTCGTCCCTTCTCGATCACTGTAGGAGAACGCATGAATTTTGGAAAATCCAAGAGCCCGGGAAAGTTCCAGCGTCTCCCTGAAATCCGCACGCGTCTCGCCGGGAAACCCGACGATAACGTCGGTGGTTATGGATGGATCCTGAAAGTATTCCCGAACGAGATTCACGGTCTGTCGATACTCGTCCACGTCATACCGACGATTCATTCGCTTCAAAATAAAATCGGAACCGGACTGCAGGGGAATGTGCAGGTGGGGAACAATATTTGAAGCGGAGGACATGGCGTCGAGCAGTTCCCGGTCCAGTTCGTCCGCTTCAATGCTGCTGAGACGGACCCGGGGCATGTCATCGATCTGACCCACCCGGCGAAAAAGAGAAGCAAGGTTTTCCGAGGTCCCAAGATCCTGTCCATAACAGCCCACGTGAATTCCGGTTAAGACCACTTCCCGGTATCCCTGACGGGCAAGGGTCCGTATTTCCTGAATCACCTCATCGGGCGATTTGCTCCGCGGCCGCCCCCGGACAAACGGAATAATGCAGAAATTACAGAACAGATTGCAGCCGTCCTCAATTTTGACCCACGCCCGAGTGTGTTTTTTTAATCCTTCTACGGTTTGTTGAACCATACTATCCGGGTCCGCCGCGGCTTCCGCATCTTCCTCTCCATCAATCAAAGCCCCCACCCGGGACTTGTCAACGTGAGGATAAACCTCATCCACTCCGTCAATTTCCTCCAGATCCTCTGGGGCGTTTTCGGCGTAACATCCGACCACGACAAGACGAGCATCCGGATACTCCCGGGCGGCCCGGTAAATCGCCTTTCGGGCCGAACGATCCGCACGATGTGTGACCGTACAGGTGTTCACTACAATTACGTCGGGATGCTCCCCTGATTCACCGTCCACCATGCGATACCCACGATCCCGCAGATCTTCCCGCATGGCCTGGGTCTCGTACTGGTTGACCTTACATCCAAACGTTACGAAATGACACGTCTTTTGCGTTGATCCGGTCGGATCTGACATCAGATGAATTACCGTTTACTCCATAATCTTCATGGTCTTGATCTTAAAAACGGGTACGTCCCAACCCTCAGGCTTTTCAACGACCTCACCTGAGATCGCCACCTCACGGCCGCGGAAATTTGACAGATCATACACATCGGCGATCAGGAAACAAATTCGGCTTCCTCCTTTTTCCAGCTGATACTTTGCGGGCCGACCAATGACGGGCCCCACCGATCGGACGGTCCCTGATTTTTTCCATTTAAACCCTTTTGCCTCCATGACCGCCTGGAGACTCTGGCGAACACTCCGTCTGCGTGCTTCACGGATTTCGGCGAGGGTCTTGTTTAAATTCGACACTTCCTGTCGAATCCGCGACTGCGCCTGTTCGAGCTGTTTCTGAATCTCACTGGCGCGTGTCTTCAGATCGGAAACCGGACAGTTGCTCTGATAGTTCTGCAAGGAGCGAATCTCGTCCGTAAAATCCCAGTCCAGTTTGTCTTTTTGCTTTTCGTTCCGGATGGACTCCCGGATCTCGTCGAGACGACTCACCCATTTCTGACGATCATCTCTCGTTGAGGGGTCCTCCACACTGCCATTTTCCGACGGCTGAGACGGAGTCCCTTTTCTCGGAACTTCTCCTTTTTGCGGAGATTCGTTTCCTTTTCGAGGAGCCGGTTCCGCTTTTTCGGACTCGCCGGCTTCTTGGTTCCCGGACTCCGAAGACCCTTTCCGAGGGGAGGATCCCGATGTTTTCGTCTCCCCGTTGCTGCCAACGCCGGAGCGATCCGTTGAATCACCGGAAGACGTGGATTGATTCCCGGTCCGAACGTAATCGGAATGAATCCAGCCCGTCAGGTCATTCGGCACGGGAATGCGATACCATGGATCGTCGTAGCCCGACACCTTCATCTCCTCGAGAATCTTTACCTCAGCTGGAGAGGACACCTGTCCGATCGGGGAATTTGAACGATCGGCGCGGGGAAGCGGACGGACGTTTACGTCGTCTCCCGTCACTTTACCGGTGCTGGGCTGTCCGGAAAGCTTGTTTACGTAGGCTCCGAAGATCCAGACGCTTGTACCCTCCGGGGGAACCACCTCGTACCAGTCGCCTTCTTTTCCGAGCACCGTCAAGGATGTACCACTGTCAACCTTTCCGATCGATTTGTATTTCCGTCCGGGACCTCCCCGAACATTAACCTGATTTCCGGTTACCGTTCCCTGGATTTTCTCCGAGGATGAATCTGATTGCTGTGCTCGGGTATCGGCTATATCGGTAACCAGCACAATCCAAACAAGCGCCAAAAACGTACAGGGAATGATCCAGAACGTTCCGGCGTTTTTTACCTGATTTCGATCCTCACTCATGTTTTCACCTTCGGAGTAAATTTCAAATGATCCTTGATGAATTCCTTCCAACGTTTATCCGCGGATCCTAAAACGTTCTCCCCGTTACCGTAACGTAAATCGTAAATGTATTCACGCTTTCGGACCCGGATCCATCACTCAGCTGACGCGGAAGAACTGCTCTTTTTCGATCCCTCTTCATTCTCCTGCTCCGAACTCTTCGAGGGATCCCGGCCCGGAGGTGGAGTTTCAAGCGAAAGTTCAGCATTACTCAAATACACGCTCACATTTTTTCGCAAAAACGTACTTCGATTTGATCGAATGCGTTGCTTACGCGTCTGACCGATGTGTTTTTGAAGCGCTTCACCGGATTTGGGAAGGCGTGCGATCAACATGGCAATCTGCGTTTTGCTCTGATCGGACGTCGAAACCGGCTGAAAAAGATCGGCCCCTTCCGAACCGCTCCTCCGGGATCGCCCGAGCCGGCGCCGAGGACGACCACCGATCAACTTCCGGCGAAGCCCACCTAAAAGATCAACATTTTCAGGACCATTCTCTAAATTAAAAAGCCCTGACTCGTTTACTTCAAGCCCAAATCGCTCAGCGGTCTTCC
>CAZSFH010000119.1:3666-8645 GCA_964606115.1 uncultured Planctomycetia bacterium
GAACGTCCGCCGGGCGGCCTTCCACCGCTTCTTCTGAAACGACTTCAGATCCGTCAGCTGGGGCCCCTCCTGGAAAATTGATTCGTCTGACTCCTCCTCCCACGGCAAAAACCTCGCAGGGAGAGGAGCATCAAACAACGCAATCGATCGATTGCGAGCCCTCCATGACGTCCGGTATACCTGAAGAAATTGATCCGCAATATCAGTCGTTTTTTGCTTGATGTCCCGATCAAGTGTCCGGTATCGGAGGACCTCTTTCAGCTCCAGGGACCATACTGGATATTCATCTTCGAAATCGGACAGGGCCAGCTGCTGAACGGGTCCCGCTCCGTCCGACGGATTTTGCAGCTGCACGGAAGGCGTGAGCATGGACCCTTCCACACGAACCAGCCGCGGCAGGAAAACACCGTTCTCAAACCAGAGCACGGTATCCGGATAAGGTCCTACCCCGCGAGGGCCCTCCGGAGTCGCTTCGAATACCGTGTCGATAAGCGTTTCCACATGATCCTTTTTAATCCCTTTTCGTTCTTTCAGCCAGTAGGTCATGTCATCACGGTCCAGGAGGGGACTCACATGGTACGAGAGTCGACCATTGATCGGTTTCTCGTTCACAAGCTGTTGAAAGTCAACGGGCTCTCCGCGAATTTCCTTTCTCCGAATGGTGGTTTCCCTCAGCTCCTTCAAAGCGGCGTCCGCTTTTCGGACGGCCCGTTTCCGTAACAGGTTCTTGCGAATCTCCGATCGAACCTCATCAAGCGGAATATACGATTTGTCACCCTCGCTTTTATTTTGTTTTTGGCTCTTCTTCTTCTCCTTTCCTTGACCCGTCGATTGGTCCTTATTACTGGAATCCTCCTTCACGTATTTTGAGTCCTTATGTTCTTTGTAATAGGACTGAATCTCCTCATCCGTCGGAGCCTCCACCTGGTCCCGGTAATGCTCGGCCGGAAGGTACAGGTAGGCAAACTGACGTTTCTCAAGCTGATCCGAAAATGACGTTCCACGGCTTCGAGTGGGCCTTGATCCTCCTGTGTCCAGGTCCGAAATAAACGAGCTCAGTTCGTTCTTAATCCCTCGTGAGGTGTGCTGTTCGAGAAAACGGTTGCGAAGCGTACGTTTCTTATTTTCAAGAACCCGATGTCGATATTCGTGATGGTTCAGGGTCGAAAGAACCAATTTTCCGGACCCCTTCTGCTCGTTAAAATCGGACAGAAACGTCTCCGGATCCGGGGTGGAAGCCACCGACACGGTCCCGAGATACTTCAGGATCACCAAAAATTCCCTCATCGTCCGTTCGAATTGTCTCGTGTCAAGACCGGTAAATCTGAGAAGGCTGTCATACGATAAATTTTGCTTCCCTCTTCGGTTGATCCTCTGAACAAAACGGGTCACATTTTTTTCAATCTCTCCGCTTGTGGCGTCAAAACCGGCTTCCTTCGCCAGTTCATACATATACAGCAACCGCCAGTAGGCCTCCAGTCTCCATCGCTCCCGATGAATTCGCATCTGTTCATCCGGTTTCATTTCCTTGAACCCCTCCTGATTGATCTCCGGCAGTATCGAAACCGGCTCGGAACCAAACGCCCCCTGTCCCGAACGAAGAAACAGGAGATTCTGTATCAGGTCCACCTGCATTCGTCCCTGCACGGACATAATGAACTGCAGGAATGGATTTTCTTGAACCGATTTTCGCAGTGATCGACTGATCATCATCTTATACATTCGTTTTCGTTCGCGTAACGCCGGACTGAAGAGTTGCCGGGGAACGGACATCTGATCCACCAGGAACGATCCCCAGCGGTCCCGAAATGATTGAAAACGTCTCCGCTTGATCTTTACCCGCCTGTCGCCGGAATTTTCAGTGGCGATCGAAAACGACCCCACCTGCTCTTCCCCCTTTCGTCGGCTCGGAGAAAGTACCTCGATGACCACTCCTGTTATGCCAAACGCCAGCGTCACGAGCACGGCCGCGGCGATCGTAATCTCTTGCTTGTACTTTCTTACTAACTCAAACATCGGGAATTCAAAGTTGCAATACACACAATCCGTTCAAAGAACATCTCACCCCGGTACGGTGGTCCGGCGAGCATCCCAGTGTAAGGGAAATATCATCACATTGTACGGAGGGCCTGTGAAAAGGTCAAGAAACCCATAAAAAAACCGTCTGGACGCTCCCTGCTTCTCTTACAATCCATGAGCTTACGATGGAAGCCGGGATACACCGAAATGATTTAAATTTCGATTCGTTCAAACGAGCGCATACCCAGCTGTAGCGGAATTACGGTGAAGAGCGTTACCACGGCGATTCCCAGAGCAACAAACCGGCCAAACAGATCCCCGATACTCATACCCAGAAACGGAGTTCCGTGCATGGTTTCTATATATACCGGCGTTGCTCCAATCAATAAAATCAATACCACAAACGCCAGACTGAGAACAAGATTCAGCGTACCGCCAAAGCCGGAGACAATCTTCGACGGGTCATCGCTCGTAAAATCGGGATACATGGTTCCGAGTCCGACGGCCAGCGCGGAAAGCCCAATACAGATTCCACTAATAGCAAGAACCTCCAGGATCATATACATCCCCGTTAACCGAAGCATATATACCGAGAGCAAGACAAGTGGAACACTGATCACAATTGTAAAAAAGAGAGCAAAAAAGAATTTCGATTGAATCAGGGCCCGGCGCTCCACCGGTGCCATTCCAACCACCCAGAACCGTCGTCCTTCGAGGCTCACCTGCGGATAGATAAATCGACTCGTAAAACTGGCGAGGGTCAAACCGGTCGCGCCCAGGTTTAAAAACGAAATAATCAACCGCCACCATTTCTCCTCAACGTGCATGTTCAACTCGCGAAGGTTAAAAAAGTAAATTCCCAGTAAACCGAAAAAGATCAAAAATTGGGTCCACTGGGCCGGGTCGCGAAGAAAAGAAAGCACATCCTTCCGTAAAAGATGACTCGTGTTTCCCGGAAACAATTGAGAAATACCGTTCAGAACCAGATCCCGGACGGGACGGTCGCTGACCCGTTTATCTCCCTCTCCGCCCTGGCTTCGCCGCCATGCTCCGGGAAATATCCACTCGCTGATATAGAATCCCCCAAGAATGGCCATGAACCCATTCGAAAGCAGGAGAAGCATGTAAAATCCTCCGCGACCGAGATTTCCCTGTCCAAAATCGATCATCCCACTTGATGCCCATGCCGAAGGAAGTAGCGGATGACGGGCGAATGAAAGCTGATCGAGGATTCTCGAAAGCCATCGTCGTGAATACTCTCCCTCCGGAGGCGCATACGTATAGATGACCAATCCCCCTACCAGAAGAATCAATGCCCCGGTAAGCACAAAGAGAAATAAAATGTGTGTCTGCTTGCTCGGTCCCCACCGAGCAAGCAACAGTGCCACTACGCTACCCACGGCAGCCGGAAACAATATCAGGCTCAGAATCAAAAGTCCCGTCATGGGATAATATGAAACCGGTCCCCAGTTACCTCCGGTGTGCAGACCGTAAGCAACGATCAGCGGCGCCGCCAGGAAGAGAAACGCCCACGAACTGAACGTCAGTGTCTCGGTGAGTTTGTACAGGTAGATGGAGCCGGGAGAAAGCGGCGACGCCATAAGAAACGTGGTTTCCTCGGACTGAAACAGAGAGACGTACGAAATAATACCATTACTGAAGCAAAGCATCAGGACCAGTGAAAGAAAAAGCAGGTTCATGATGACCTGCACCACCTGGTCGCGAAAGGCTTCGAACCGCGACAGAAAGTTAAACCCCTGGTAGAACAGCAGAAACAGCCCTCCCCAGAAAATAAGCGCTGAAAACCCGATGACCGCCACACGGAAACGGGATCCCGTCAGTGCGGAAACCAATTTATTCCGGAGAAGGGATTGTTTTAACCGGCTCAAAAGCTGGAAATCATGCATATTCGGCGTCCCGGGTAATGTTCATAAATAGCTCCTCCAGCCCCGCCTCCTGTTGACCGGCCCGCTGGCGGAGCTCCCGTAGCGTTCCCTCCTCCAGAAGCTCTCCTTCCGCGATAACACCAATTCGATCCGCCACGTCCTCCGCGATAGAGAGGACGTGAGTGGACATAAAAATGGAACAGCCTTGATCCACCTGTTCCCGGAACAATGTCCGAACAAGCCGGGAGCTTTCCGGATCGAGTCCGACCAGAGGCTCGTCCACGAGGATGACATCCGGATCATGAAGGAACGTGGCGGATAGCACCACCCGTTGTTTCATGCCGTGAGAATACGATTCCGCCAGATCGTCCAAATATTCCTCCATTTGAAACAGATCCGTATAATGTTGAATCTGCCGATGGATGTACTCGTCCTCATGATGATAAAGACGACCGACGAACGTCAGGAATTCTCGTCCTGACAGTTTATCGTACAGGTACGGCTGATCCGGCACATAGGCCAGCCGCTTTCTTGCTTCCAGGGATTGCTTCTGCACATCGAGGCCGCAAACCTCAATGGTCCCTCTGGTCGGCGTCATCAAACCGGCAATCATCTTGATCGTGGTGGTCTTACCGGCTCCGTTGGGTCCCAGAAAACCGTAGATTTCCCCCCGCTCAACGGTGAGATCAAGAGATTGAACCGCAACCGTTTTGTTGAATTCTTTCCGAACCCCTTCCAGCCTTATTGCCTCCGGTTCCTCACTCGTGAGTTCATCCGACATCGACAAGCACTACCTCCAATGATATCTCGCTTTTGCACCACATTCGATCTCAACGTCGTTCTCCTTCATGTTATAACATTGTCGGACGGGTTGGAAAACGAAACCCGCCCCCCGTTTCGATCCGGAGGCCGGTTTTCGATGTTCAACGGTTGAAAATTGTATAAGGACACCGCAGAGCGCCCGCTGAGGGATCATCCCGTACGGCTCGCTGAGTGCACATCCCCTTTTCAGATGGGGTCTAGCATGACAACGCGAGAAATCCGCACCCTCAGCATCTTTATTTCGGTGAAGGT
>CAZSFH010000120.1:0-8613 GCA_964606115.1 uncultured Planctomycetia bacterium
TCGTCGGCGAACATTCCAAGAAAAGCGACCTGGACGTGAACATCACGAAGAACAAGCAACTGACGAACTTCCGCGCCAACGGAGCGGACGACAGCATCCAGCTGGAACCTCCCGTGGACGTGGACATCGAGTTCGGCCTTGAGTGGATCGACGACAACGAACTCATCGAGATTACCCCTGAATCGGTCCGCCTGCGCCGAAAGGAACTGGACCAGCGCTTCCGATAGAAAGACCGGATCCGAAAAGTAGCACGAGTCTCAGAAGCACAAAGTCGTTCCGTTCTTCGTCCTTTTTCCGTCTTTTTTCTTTCTCCTATTTCAGCACCCGGGTCAACCATGAACACACCGGAGGACAAGCCGGACGATCCGTTCGAATATAACCCGATTGAATTCGACGAGTACGTCGAACAGCACCTGGAGAACAATCCGGGTGTGAACGAGGAAACGTTTCGAAGGCGACTTCGAAATGCGGTTGAAGCGAAGAAAAGCGGCAAACAGTGTGAGTGCGGCAACCTGATCTGGGCGGCCGCCGCACCGGTCGCCGGATACAGCTGTTTCAAATGTGTAACCGGCGAAACGGACGCCTCCGAAGATTATGAAATCAAAGCGGTTTGCTGAATACGCAGAACGATCAGGTGACGGGTCGGTCAACCACAGCCGCCGAGCGGCTTACTTGTTCGGAAGGCCTTCGGAGAAGCCGTCGACCCGTTTCCCTCATCAGAAGAACATTTTCGGATGGGAAGGTTTGCTTACGAATTCCCGGATTCATTTGATCTTGCGTTCGCCCAAATTATACAGGATCTTCTCCCCAATCCCGTTAACTTAAGGGGACGTAATGAAAGAGATGGACGATTTTGTTTGTCAAGCCCCTGGAAGGGGCGAAATAATGGTAGCCCCGGGTGGAGCGGAGTAAAACGGGCGGAACCCGGGGAATCATGGGGATTGTTCGAAATATGGATTCCCTCGCACCAGCGAGGGAATGAATCGCTATGCAACGCACCATTTCTCTTAAGTTAACGGGGATGCCTTCTCCCCGAGCTCGGATCAGCGTCTTTCCGGCTTCCACCCGACCGGAATCCCTCTGGCCCCCTGGGGGTACGATCACGTCCAGCACGCGTATTCGAAGCAGTGTCTCACCGTTATCCCCCGGACCTTCCCCTCTCCCCGGCTGAAAAAAGCCTCCATCTGAAACAGGGGGGCTCCGTCAAATCTCAGCGAGCACTCTGGAAAGTCCGTTTTCGTTCCCGGGGTAACGCGGAGTGAACGTTGTTGTCGCTCCGGGTTCTGTTCAGGTCAAACGATGTTCACCTTATTCGTGGAAAGCGGAGGTCTGTTGTCGTGCACTCCGCTGCGCTCCGTGCACTTCAACGGACACACGCTGTCAAATGGGATGTCACACGCATTATTCGACTTCCGACGCGGACGTCCGTTTTTTAATTTCGCCGAGCTGATCCTGTGGTCCATCGTACGTGTAATGCAGGATCGTTTCTCCGGATTTCTGTTTGAGAACATATTTTTTGTCTTTATCCTTTAAATCGTATTGTACGCTCCGGGCCCGAACCGCGCGGCCTTCTGAATCCGTTTCAATGACCTTCGCCCCGTGGCGTGTGAAGGTCTGGGTCTCCTGATTTTTCCGGTGTCGCTTCCAGCCGACACGTTTTCCATCTTTCGTGTAAATGTACTCGTCTCGCCAGTTCTTGTGACCCGCAATTTTAGGATCCGTGTATCGTTTTCGATATTCTTTGTGGTTGTAGTCCACGGACTGAAGTCGATTGTCGGGGCCGTACGTCCTTTTCTCGCGCGGAACGCAGTAAAGCGAGAAGAAGGCGGGTGCGGACAGGTGGTGGTCGTTTTCCACGAACAGTCCGATATCGACCCGTGGACTGCGAATATTGACCCCCTCCACGGAACGCATCTCATGCCACGGGATTCGGACGTCGACGATCGAGCCCTGATCGTTTCGTGGTTCGATCTTGATTCGTTCCTCATCTCCGCGAAGGACGACCCAGTGATAATCGAGTGACCCGCCGTTCAGGGACCGGCTCGGGGCCGCGGAGAGTTGAAATGTTTTGGCGTATTCCGTCGACCGAAACACGCGACCGATTGCGGACGGGGTGGTAATAATTTTTTCACGCTGAGAGGGGGCGAAATAGTCGATCCCCGGATCCCCGAGGTCGTCCTTCCGAAGTTCGATGGCGGCGACGGGGGGACGTTTTTCGGGGTGAATCTGGTGAGCACGCTTGATCATCTCCAGCGTGTTCAGCTGACTATCGTTGAACACGGACGGGTGGGCTTTTCCGCTCAGGTAGTCTTCACGGGAGGAAACGTTTTTGTTAGAACGCCGGAAGATCATCTGTAAAGTGGGCATCAGCGCCCGGTTCTCGACCAGTTTTGTTTTCACCTCCGGACGGAACGCGGCGAGCGTGGCGGCAACCGCTTTCATGAAGGGCTGGTCCGAGCCGGAGGACCCCTGGGAGACGATCATGTAGGGAGTGTTTACCGGAAACGTGTCATCCCCATCGTGATCTTGATGTTCGGGATACATGTAGATCTGGCTCTGCATATATTGCCTGTAGAGATGATTCCCATAGCGCATAATGCCCATCCGGGCCAGGCTGCGCCACGTCCTATCCTCAACGATGGCTTCGGAGGCGTTTCCCATCGTGACGCGGTTGAAGATAACGTAACGCTGAAAGCTACGAGCGATCTCCGAACGTTTGGCCGGTCCCCTGTACTTCACGTACGAAAGCTGTGGATATCGGTCTTTACTCAGTTTGGAATGCCCTTTGTCCCGGTTGTCGTACAGGTCCCCGACGTTGCCGGCGGCGGTACCTTTCTTATACCATTTGTTGAGGGATTTCGAGATCTTGGAGTCTCCTTTTCGAACCCGATTTTCCTGCAGGTGATCCGGGTCTTCGAAAAAAACCCGAAACAGGTCCAGCCGATTGTCCCACGCCGAGTTGTTCTCGTTGACCGCTGCCGTGCGACCGTTGATCGGAGCGGGATCGAGCTCGTCCGCTTTTTTGATGTACCCGTTCGGGACGCGACTTTTCTGGAGAATCTTTTTGAAGGCCTCTTCATCCCGGAGAGCGTCAAGATCGGAATCGGTTTGAAGCAGGGAGGGATCCCGTAATCCGTTCTCAACAGCTTGATGGAGAAGCTTGAGCGCCGTCTCCGTTTTTCCCCGCAGGGCGTAGACGCAGGCGAGGTTGTAACGCGCCCGAAGGCTGGCTTTCTCCACCTTCAGTAATTTTTTGAGAACGTTTTCCGCTTCGTCGAGTTTTCGCTGATCGATCAGGAGAGTGGCTTTCTTAAATCCACGGCCTCTTATTTTTAGCCAATTAAATCGTTTCTGGAACGTGTTTTGGTTTTGATCACGTTTCTCCTTTTCCTCCTGTGAAACGGTGTTCAGAGGAAGGAGCAGGAGCAAGAAGACAATCAACGTGCATCGAAGCGGAATTCGTTTCGTCATCGGGTTCGGGGAATAAATGTGAAGGAGAATCGACTTTTTTTATGGGATCCGATCAGTTCGCATGGTAACTGGAGAAGACCATAGAATCAATTTTCTGCGGTATGAAAACCGGGGATGTTTTTTTTATCATATTGAGGTTCGGCGAATTCATTATGGTTGAATTCAACAATCGGGGATGCTGCGATGCCAGATTTTTTTGTGAAGATTATTGAAGGTTTTCATTATTATTACAGCGAATACGGAAAAATCATCCGTTTCTTGCTTTCCGGGGTAAGCGGCGTATTGCTGTACGCAATTGCTTATTTAATCGTTCAGCCGCTCATCAGCCGGACGATGGACCGTGCGAACATCGACGATCACGCCCGAAAACCGCTGCTGAAGATTACCTGGATTCTCCTTCTGCTGGGCATATTTGCCGTCATGTTTGCCATTGCGGGGTTCGGAAATCTTTTGACATCGCTGTCGACCATCGCCGCCGCCGGAACCCTGGCGATCGGGTTTGCGATGCAGAACGTGATCAAGAACTTCGTCAGCGGGGTGTTCATATTCCTCGAGCGTCCGTTTCGCATCGGGGACTGGATCGAGTGGGAGGATTTTTCGGGCCTCGTCACGGACATCAACCTTCGGGTCACCCGGGTAAAGACGTTCGACAATGAAATGTTGACGGTTCCGAATTCGACCCTGACCGATAACGTGCTGAAGAACCCGGTGTCCAATGACAAGCTGCGCGTAAAATTTGTGTTCGGGATCGGATACGACGACGACATCGGGCGTGCCACCGAGATCATTATTGAGGAAGCCAAAGCGCACAACATGATTCTGAACGATCCGGAGCCGTCCGTCCGGTTGACGGAACTCGGCGACAATTCCGTCGGGCTTCAATCCCGGTTCTGGATTCAGGAGCCCGCTCGATCCGATTTCGTGAAGGCCCGTTCCGATTACGTGACGGCGGTGAAAAAACGGTTTGACCAGGAAGGCATCGAGTTTCCGTATCCCCAGCGTGAACTCAGCGGCGAAGTAGAGGTCGGTGACTCCTCGGACCGCCCGTAAGATGCACGAACCGTCTTCAAAGGACAAGTGCTGATCTGACACTCTGCTGTGTCATGTTAGCTGGACCTGATTAATTCCTCTCGTTCATTTTCCTTGTCCCGGATCATCTCCTGTAGTTTGTTTTTCTGGTCTTTTAGCGTACTCAGCTGACGGGTTATCTTTTGCTTGCTCATTCTGATTTGATCAAGGCTTTTATTGATCGATCGCTGGGCAAAGTAGTCCCCGAGGCCATCCATGAAATAGTCCAGAAATGCGCTCGTACCGGAGATGCTAACTCGTCCGGGAAGGGAAAATTCAGTCTCCTTGAGATCTTCCAGCTCGCGACGGTAGGATCGCGTATAAAAAGTGGTCTGCCGGTTCAGCCGTCGAGCCTGTCGTAACTTTCCTCGTTTCTTCATGGTCATATACCAGTTGTCGGTTAACATCTCGTAACGACCGCTTGATCTCGCGGACCGGACGTTGCTCGATATCTTGGCCAGATGGGTGGACACCTGCGAACCGGCGTGAATAGCGTCATCGAGCTCCGTAATTTTGTTCCGAAGACGACCGATCTCGCGTGAGAGTCTTCGCAGCCGATCGGACTTCGGATGGTCCAGTTCAAGCAACAGTTCCTCTTTTGTCTCGAGGGTCTGTTCGTATCGATCTTCGAGATGACGTAGCTCCTCGAGGTCCCTCTCGTATCGCTCCTTTTCCTTCTTGAGATCCGCGATGGCATCCGTCACTTCTTCATAGGCGTTTTTGGCTCGGGCAAGCTCTTTTTCCCGCTTCTCAAGCTCACGCACCTTGTCCCCAACGATGGAGTAGTAAAAACTCGTGAGAGACATTCCTTTCAGTTCCTCGACGTCCTCCTTTTCACGCTGTAGCGTGTCTTCATAACGGGAACGACGGGAGCGCAGGTTCGACAATTCCTGACGAACGTTGTTCAGCCTGCTCTCCAGTCGTTTTCGTTCCCGTTTCTGACGTTGAATCTCCTCGAGTTCGTTCGTGAGTTCTTCAAGTGTTTTATGAGGCATCTGAACGAAGAGAAAAAGGGTGCGCGGATTGGTGCGAACGATCGGAACGGCGTGACGTCAATCCTGCGGTTCCTTCTCCAGCGCTCCGTCCGGCGGCCGGGTGCCGGACGGATGATGCCCGGACGAGCCCGAGACATCGTCATAGAGAGCTCCGAATGCCGACCGTAATTCCTGGACTTTTTCAGGAGGCTTTGCGAAAAGATTATTCGGCTCGTTTCGATCCATTCTAAGTGGAAAAGAGCCGGTTGATCAAAGTTCGATTCCCGAAGCAAAAATTTCCACGGTCCGCGACGAACGGCCCGTCTGTTCTGATAGACCCAGATAAGATCGCGTTCGGCACAAACACGGAGTCCTCCAGCAAATCAACCTTGACTTTTTTTTAACCACAGAGACCATGACGATCGCGGGCCTGAAGCCCGTGGGAGGTCAAAAGTTCATTGATACGTTCCGGCGAGATGCCGTGGGAGCGCATCGTGGAGACCGTACTTCCACCACCATGCCTGGCCAGGTCGACGAACAGGTCCAGGGGCGTGATTGATTCCGATTGTTCGTTGAGCTCACCGAGGGACTCAACCGAGGAGCGAACACAGGGAGAGAGGGGAGGTGTGATCCGATCCAGGTCAATCACGGTGACCTCCTGTTCGACCGACACCGGATCCGGCAGCGCGTCCTCCGGGATCTCCTGCAACAGACGGTTCAGATCTTCATGCTGGAGAGACCTGAGGGCACCGAACAGATACCGGGTCCTTATACGTCCGCCGCCTCCCTGTTCACGGCTGTGAAGGTGAGCAAGGGAAAAGACCCGTTTCGTCGTGTCCTCAAACTGATCCCAGTACTGCTCGAACGGATGCTGACTCACGGAACTCGATCAATGTATGTTCACAGAATTGAGGAAAATTTTTTGAGTTCTTTCTTCTTGATTTGTTTCTTCAGCGCCTGCTTTTCCTGTTTGGTTAAATTTAATGGTTCGTCGTTTTCGAGTTTATCCTGAATAGATTGAATGTCAGGACCTGCGGAAAGAGGGGCGACAAATAACGCCAGAAAGGATGAAAGGACCACGACGTTCCAGAAAAATCTCTCAACAAATTTCATTTTGAATCCCCTGTTAAATTTTACGTATAAAGAAATATTCTGTCGACTTGAGTTCTATATTAGTATAAAAACGTTTTCTTATCAAGAAAGAGAAAGAACGTTCAACATCCGGCAGGACATGAAACAAGTATCTCTTTCTCCACTCGGACCGGGTACCCGTCAAGGCTGGGTTGATAGCTGCTGCGGGGATGTTGGTCCTTCCGTATTTCTTTTATCGTTTCACGTTAATTTATCTTTATCATGATAGACGAAGAACACACCCAGATTGCTCAATTCCCATTCCGTTCTCTCTTGATTCAAGCATTGGATTATGTGAAAATTATGGTTCTATGATAGAAGAATTAACCAAAAATCCGTTTTCCAACCTTGCTCTGGCTCTTCTTCTCTGGTTCTTCCTGCCCCTGCCTGCGTTCGCCTGTTTCTGTCAGCATTCGAATCAGGGGACGGTTGATACCGGTCCGAATTCAGGCGTCACGGAGGAAGTGAGTGATGCAGAGGATGGGTGTACTAAGAAACGCGACTGCTGTGATCATTCCTCGTCATCCCCTCTCGATCGTTCCTTTTACAACTGCAGCACCGTCGTGCCCGTTTCTCCATCGGTGCACGCTCTGAATTCGCGCTCGGTTGATGGATCCTCACACGTCCAATTCCTCTTTGAACGTCTTTCCCTTCAAAACCTTCATAGTGTTTCGGGAAGCTCCGGTCTGCTCTCCTCAACCGGACCTGTTTCCGACGCCTCCCTTCCTTCCTTTGATACCCCCTCCACGCACCTCCTGATTTCTACCTTCCTTCTTTAATCTCCCTCCGCGTATCGAACTGCTTTGTTCGTGAAGAGGCGGGTCGTTCTTTTTCTCCCATTCGCGGAAGCGATCATCTTCTTGATCGTCTCGTGTCTTCGTTGGGATGAGAATTCCTTCCTCGATGATCGCCCCCTTCCGAACAGGGGACCTCATCGCACACGACCTATTGAAAAAAATTCATTGGTATGACCATGCGACCTTCCAGAAGTGTTTTTCGATGTACGTTCTTCATGCTGTTCACAACTCTTCTCCTGATGGCCTGTTCGGGTCGGGAGCACGTGTACGAGCTGAACGGAACGAATCCGGATCAGTGGGAACAGCGCGCCCGGACCACCCTGTCGGCAGATGAGAATATGGCCGGGGAGCCCTCCCGTTCTGCTCCACGAGTCGATGACCTGGATCGCGATAAAATGGATGAACTTCCCACCGACCAACTACGAGTCCGGCAGCTCGTCCAGCTGGCTCTCGATCGAAACCGGGCCCTTCGCGCCGCTCGCAACCGCTGGCAATCAGCCGTCCATCGAGCACGCGCGGACTCCGGTCTTCCGGATCCACAACTCAAATCCATGGTCGCCGCCGAAGAGGTGGTTACCCGAAACGGCCCCATCGACTGGCAGATGCAACTCTCCCAGCAATTCCCCTGGTTCGGCACGCTCGAGTCCAGGGAACAAATCCGGATCGCGGAGGCGGGCGTACTGAAAAAAGAATATGACCGAAAAAAAAGCAGTGTCATCAAGAAGCTCAAAACCACGTTTGCCACGTATCGGCAGCTACATCGCTCCCTGAACGTCTACGCGGACATGATCTCGTACCTTGATCGCATGGAGGAAAGCGTGCGGGCCCGATACGAAGCGGGAGACGTGGACATTCACAATCAGCTGCGGATTCAGAACGAAAAAAAAGAACTCCAGCGGAGACGGCAAAACGTGGAAGACCGAATAGAAACCATCCGAGCCCGCCTCAATGGACACCTTGATCGTCGTCCCGATGCGCCCCTGGGCCCTCCGGCCGTGGAGGACCTTCAGATACCCGAGCTAACCGAGGAACGTCTTCGTCGGGTCGGACGGGAGCACCGACCCGAGTTCGGAAAAATTCACTTTCAGGTACTGGCCGCTGAACACGAACTTCGATCGGCGAACCTGGATTACTATCCGGACGTTCGCCTCGGAGCTACCTATACGGGCGTG
>CAZSFH010000121.1:0-8597 GCA_964606115.1 uncultured Planctomycetia bacterium
GCTGACGTTGCGGGGGTTTTTCAGCAGCCTCCTAGGCAACCCTAATTGGTTTCGTAATCCGCATCGATAACGTCGTCATCGTCGTCGTCATCGTCTTCATCGGAGCCGCCGCCCGATCCTGACGGGCCGGCACCGGGTCCTTGCTGGGCACCTGCTGCTCCAGCCGCGGGGCCTCCCGGACCCGCTCCCGCAGCACCGGCAGCTCCGGCACCGGGGCCGGCTTGTTGCTGGGCAACGTCTTCGTACATTTCTTCCGCCGCCTGATGACTGACTCGTTCCGCTTCTTCAATAGCGTCACGGATCTCTTCGACGTCGTCGGACTCCATGGCTTCGCGGAGGTTGTCGACCGCTTCCTGGAGCTCCTCTTCGGTTTCCGGATCGTAGTCCTGTTCTTCAAGATTATCTTCGATCCGGTAGGCAATCTGGTCGGCTTTATTTCGGGCTTCAACGCGTTCCCGTTTCTTTCGATCTTCCTCTTCGTACTCCTCGGCTTCCTCAACCATCTGCTCGATATCCTCTTCATCGAGGCCGGAGGAGGATTTAATTTCAATGGACTCCTCTTTTCCGGATCCTTTATCCTTTGCGGACACGTTCAGAATACCGTCCGCGTCAATGTCAAACGTCACCTCAATCTGTGGGACGCCGCGAGGTGCGGGGGGAATACCGGTTAACCGAAATCGATCGAGCGTGCGATTGTCCTTGGCCATCTCCCGTTCTCCCTGGAGGACGTGGATTTCAACTTCCGTCTGATTGTCCTCGGCCGTGGAGAACGTTTCCTTTTCGCTCGTCGGAATGGTGGTGTTCCTCGGAATAAGCTTCGTAGTGACGCCGCCGAGGGTTTCAATCCCGAGGGACAGCGGTGTGACGTCGAGGAGAAGTACGTCTTCTTCTTCACCACCGAGGACCCCACCCTGGATGGCGGCACCGACGGCTACCACTTCGTCCGGGTTGACGGACTTGTTCGCTTCACGCTCGAAGAAGTCCTCAACGGTTTCCTGAACAAGCGGTACGCGTGTTGAGCCGCCAACGAGGATGACTTCGTCTACGTCGCCGGCATTCCATTCAGCGTCCTTGAGCACCTGTTTACAGGGACCGAGACTGTCCTCAACGAGATCGTCAATCAGGTTCTCAAACGTTGCCCGGGTAACCGTTTCCTGGAGGTGTTTGGCCCCGGCGGAATCTGCGGTGATAAAGGGAAGATTGATGTCCGTTTGTTTGGACGAACTGAGCTCACATTTCGCTTTCTCACAGGCTTCTTTCAGCCGCTGGAGAGCCATTTTGTCTTCCCGGACGTCAATCCCGGAATCTTTCTTAAATTCATCGGCCACGTGGTCGATCAGGCGCTCATCGAAATCATCTCCGCCCAGATGAGTATCACCGGCGGTGGCAACGACTTCGACCACGTTATCACCAACTTCCAGGAGGCTGATGTCGAACGTCCCGCCTCCGAGGTCGTATACGGCAATCTTTTCATTTTCTTTCTTGTCCAGGCCATAGGCAAGGGCGGCCGCGGTCGGCTCGTTGATGATGCGCTTGACTTCGAGGCCTGCGATTTTCCCGGCTTCCTTGGTGGCCTGTCGCTGTGAATCATTAAAGTACGCGGGAACCGTGATGACCGCTTCCGTGACCTCTTCGCCGAGATAGTCCTCGGCCTGTTCCTTGAGGTAGCGGAGGACCATTGCGGATATTTCCTGTGGCGTGTATTCTTCTTCGTCCACCTCCACTTTGACCAGATCACTTCCACTGCCGGTTACGTTATAAGAAACCATGTCCATTTCATTTTCCACTTCCGCGGCGCGCCGGCCCATAAACCGCTTGATCGAGTAAACCGTGTTTTCCGGGTTCGTCACGCGCTGGTTCTTGGCGGGCTGGCCGACAAGCCGCTCACCGTCATCCGTGAAAGCGACCATGGAGGGTGTTGTTCGGTTTCCTTCCTGATTTGTAATAATGCTCGTTTCGTTTCCCTCGTGCACCGCTACAACCGAGTTCGTGGTTCCGAGATCGATACCGATAATTTTACCCATGATGTTGTTTTTAGAATGAATTAAACAATGATTTAGAACGATTCTAATCCGTCATCATAAACAATTGAGCAAATACCGTGCCATGGATGGTAGAGCTGCTGAATCTAACTTTATGGATGATAAAAGGTTATATCTATAAAAACGGGGTGGGGGACCGGGACCGGTGGACGAGACATTCTGACGAAGGGATAGACCGGTGCCGGACAAACTGACGACGGGTGAGGGAGAAGAAAGGATTATTCGAACTGGTCGAGGATCTCGTTAAATTCATCCGGATCGGGCCGAAGGTTATCCGGCTCTTGATCGACGATGTAATCCTCGTCCTCATCGTAATACCGTTCGTGATGTGCTTTTCGTTCCTCGTTCACGTAAAGCAAACCAAGGGGAATCTTTCCTTCTTCTTTTTTGCGGTTCCAGAGTTCCTGGGCCTTCCGTTTGTTGGTGGGTTCGTACTCCGGATGTTCTTCAATGTTTTCGAACTGGATCCGAAAACGCTGACCAAAATTTTCTACGGTCAGTTTTTCAGTGTCCATTTGTTCTTCGTCCGGGTAATACTCCTCGATGTTCACCATGCTGAATTCCGGCAGTTGTTCCTGGTGCTGTGCCCCGTACTTGTAGCTGTGATGTGATCCGTCATGGTCGTTGAATTTTACACACGGACTGAGCACGTCCAGGTAAGCGAGACCATCATGCATGATCCCCGCCTTGATCTGCTGTACGAGCAGGTTCCGGTTGGCGGAAAAACCTTTCGCCACGAACGTCGCTCCGCAGGAAATCGCAATATTCACGCCGTCGACGGGCGGAATGCCACTGGTTTCCCCGTACTTGTTGGGGCTGTCCTCCTCAGTGGTCGGTGAGAACTGTCCCTTGGTGAGCCCATAAGTTCCATTGTTTTCGCAGATATAAAGCATATCGAGATTGGTCCGCATCAGAGCAACTGCCTTTCCGGCACCGATCGCCCATGAATCGCCGTCACCGCTGATGACCGTGGTTACCTGGTCCGGATTGGTAAGGTTGGCCCCGATTGCCACGGGGGTCGCACAGCCATGAAGAGTGTGGATCGCATAGGATTCAACCTCCGCGATCGTTTTACCGCTGCATCCGATTCCTCCGACCACGTTCAGCTGTTCGGGAGGAATTTGAAGTTCATAAGCGGCCTGTTTAAGTGCCGACGTAATTGGATTGTGACCGCAACCCGGACAGAGACGGGCGTCTCCACCGGATTCGTACTCGTCTTCTTCGAATTGTGTTTGTGCGTCTTCGGGTTCAGCGGCTGTCGTTGGGTTCATGACTGATCTTCAAGGATTGCTTCAGAAATGTCACTGGGCTCAAGAAAGTTTCCGTCGTAACGGCGAATCGGACGCATGTCATGCTCGTGACCGAGGTGTTCCCGGATCACGCTCATAAACTGACCCGTTAGATTCTGTTCCACGATATAGGTTCGATCATGGTTTTCGAGGAATGTTTTGATTTCTTCTTCCGGAAACGGTAACACGTGGGCATTGTCAAGAAAGTCGGTGTCCACGCCTTCTTCGGTCAGTTGATCCTGGGCTTCACGAATCGGATCATAGCTGGAGCCCCAGCCAATCAGGCCGATGTTCGCTGAGGAACCGTTTGAGTGGAATCGACCCGGCTGCGGCAGGTCATCGCTTTCGTACGCGGTATCCAGCTTTCGAAACAGACGTTCCATGAGATTCGAGTAGACGTCCGGATCTTCCGTGTACGTGGTGTCGGGGGCGTGCCCCGATCCTCGAATCACGTGGGTACCTTCTTCGGTACCGGGGAGCACCCGGTAGCAGACGCCGTCGCCGTCCACGTCTTCAAACCGTTTCCAGCCACCGTTCTGTCGGTTCAGGTTTTTGAGTTCTTGCTCGTCGAGAATTTTTCCCATCTTCGGGGGCTCATCCGGGTATTCAAATCGATCGACCGTGTATCCGCCCATGCCGAGAATAAGTTCGGACATGACGAATACCGGCATCTGGTACTCAGCGGCCAGGTCGAACGCCTTTCGCGAGTATTCGTAAATCTGTTCCACCGTGCTGGGCGTCAGAATCATGCGCGGTGCTTCATCGTGACTGATGTGCATCAGCGACCGGAGATCCCCCTGTTTGGTGTGGGTGGGAAGACCGGTGCTCGGTCCGACACGCTGGAAATCGAAGATCACAACCGGGGTTTCGGTGAATGACGAATAGCCGACGAACTCCGCCATGTTCGAGATTCCCGGTCCGCTCGAGGAAGCGGCCGCTCGCGCTCCCGCCCATGATGCACCAATCGCCCGTCCAAGGCAGGAATCTTCGTTTTCCCCCTGTTCCACAATCAACGGGGTATATTTGGACAATTTTTCCATGTTTTCTCCATGGGAACTGGCCGGTGTGATGGGATACCAGCTGGTGTAGGTGCAGCCGCCGACGACCGACCCGATGGCAGATGCGTCATTACCGGTCATGAACAGCTTATCCTCGTGTGGTTCCTGGTCGGTAACCCGGTATGGATCCGTCTTTTCGATGTTCTCTTCGACGTATTTTTTACCGAGCTCAAGGGCGTCGAAGTTACTTTGAATGACACTTTCCCCTTTCGAGGCAAAGTTTTCCCGAACGATGTCTTTGATAAAGGTCAGGTCCATTTCAAGCAGTTCGTACAGGGCACCCACGTAGATCACATTCCGCATGATTTTACGGAGCTTGGGCTTCTGGAACTCCTCCTCCGCGAGCTCCTCAAACGGGACGGCATAATAGGTCAGGTCCTCCCGGTACCATTTACCATCTGAATCGGCGGCTTCACGGGCTTCATGAATCTTCTGGCCGAGACTGGAACTCTGGTCATACATCACCACGCCCCCTTCTCGTACCCTGGCAATGTCCTCCGCGGCGTTTTCCTCAAAAAGCACGATGGACATGTCCAGCTTATCCTTGACGGCCTGATATCCTTCCTCGTTTACCCGGATCAGATAGCGTGTTGGATCCCCTTCGATATTGGAGGGAAAAAACCGCTTCGTGCTGACGGTTAACCCCATGCGGAAGAACGAAAACGCCAGAGCGTCGTTCGTGGAGACGCTGAAGTCCCCGTTCATACTGGCGATGGACAGCTGAAGATCATTCACAATCGGATTATTGTTTTCCTGGCTCATCAAACTTCGTCAAGAAACGGGTAACGGTTACGGCGTTAGCATGACAACGCGAGAAATAGGTCTCCAATACATCTTTTTACGACTTTTGACCGGTCGGAAGTTGTTCCTTCTCCGGGGTCAAAACCGAAAACAGAATCTTCCAATAAGCCCCCCGGACATCTCACGCCGTGTTTCGCTGGGGGACGAAATGAAATCAAAAGTGTAAATGGTCCCCCGATGAAGTTCAAGGGGCAAAGAACGCACGTTCGTAGTATAACATTTTTTTATTGAAGTATAAACATCCGGTTTCATTTAAGACTTTTCAATTTCAGGAAAATTTCTTCCTAAGAAAGGATGGAAGCACACAGTTCGGTCTCAGCCAGCCTTCTGAATCGATTGTCCTCTTCGTGACGCAGCAATCGTTCATTTTAAAATCAGCAAGGTATCCCTTTTTTGATGAAGCTGGCCACCCTCTGGCATAACGTAGGATAAAACCGCACGTCCCAACCGAAAATACGGCCCGCTGAGGTGGACGCCCCCTTTTTTAATATGACAACGCGGGAGATCCGTAGCCTCAGCACCCAATTATTTAAAAGCAACTTTTAGTTGCTTTTTGAAATCAAAAATTACTGCGTAATCCCGTCAGAAACCCGTCCGTAGGCGGAACACCGGAAGACGATGAAAGCAGGATGCAATTTAACGTCGCATCATCTTTCATCCATGGGGTTGCTCCCTCGAACATCCTTGCAGGCACCCGCCCGTAGTGCGTTGGAGGAAATAAATGCCTTATTGGCATTCATTCCTTCAACGTGAAGAAGGGAGGATGCGAATGTCTCGCGTTGTCATGTGAGATAGGACATCTATTGATCCCACCGTGTGTGAAATTGACGCCCACTTCCGGTAAAACGGTTAGACGTACGAATCTTCTACCGTACGTTTGATTCGAAGAATGTCGGTGATCCGATCATTCTGGTTTTTCGGTTTTTTCCTTCCTCTATCTCTGCGAATCCTCGCTCTTTCACACAACTCAATTTGCGGATGATTGAGGGGCTACTTCGATCTCCTCGCAGGTTCCGCAAAATTCCGAATGATGAGTTCTTTGTAAACGGGTGGCCTGTAGAAATGATTGTGAAGGACACGAGACCATGATTGGCCGTGAACCTGACGTCGCAGGCGAATCGTTTGCGAAGAATGTTTTTTCTTTCATTTGACGTTTGAATCGAGCCCATGCTGGATACGGATTCAATCAAGGCGGAAGACGATCAGTTATTTGTGGTGTTTGGCGGCACCGGGGATCTCATGGAGCGTAAATTGCTCCCTGCGCTTTACCGGTTGTCCACCGGAAGTGAGAACGTGGGCCGCACCCAGGTGCTTGGCATCGCCCGATCCACGGACTTCGACGACGAATCGTACCGGAAGTGGGCGTATGAAGCCCTTCGGGAGACGGGTCTGAACGATACGGATATGAAAGAGTGGTGTGATGATCACCTCGGCTTCCAATCCATACGGAACAGTGAAGAAGAGGATTACCGCCGACTTGCCGATCGAATTAAAACCGTTGAAGAAGAAAATGGCCTCCCCGGAAACCGCGTATTTTACCTGGGACTGCCACCGAAAGCGTTTTCGTTGGTGATCAACCGGATCGGTGAAGTTGGACTTCAGGAGGACGCTCCGGGCTGGACCCGTTTGGTCGTGGAGAAACCGATCGGGAAGGATCTCGATTCTGTTCAGACATTAAACAAGCTGGTCCACCGGTACTTTGACGAGGATCAGATTTACCGAATTGACCATTATCTTGGCAAGGAAACGGTTCGGAACTTACTTGTTTACCGGTTTGCGAACACGGTTTTTGAGTCCCTCTGGAACCGTCATTTTATTGATAACGTCCAGATTACGGTCGCGGAGGATCTGGGGGTCGGGACGCGAACCGAGTACTACGATCGGTCGGGCGCTCTTCGGGACATGGTGCAGAATCACCTTACCCAGTTGCTGACACTGATTGCAATGGAACCGCCAACGTCCTTTGATCCCGGTCCGATTCGCAACGAAAAAATAAAAGTGCTGGAGTCGATCAAGCCCCTTTCTGGACAGGACGTCGTTTTCGGTCAGTACGCGTCGGGGCGGATCAACGGCAGTTCCGTACGTGGGTACCATGAAGAACAGGATGTTCCGTCTGATTCGACCACGGAAACGTTCGTTGCGTTACAGATGGAGATGGACAACTGGCGGTGGCAGGGCGTTCCGTTTTATCTTCGCACCGGAAAACGGTTGCCCAGGAAAGTGACGGAGATTGCCGTTGTTTTCAAACGCCCCCCGCGGAGCGTGTTCGGGAAAATCGATCAGGAGATCACCCAGGATGTCCTGCGAATTGTCCTGCAGCCGAACGAAGGGTTCTCGCTTTATTTTGATCTCAAGACGCCGGGAACGTCGTTTGATCTTTCCACGAAACCGCTTAATTTCCGTTACGCGGACGAATTTGAGCCCCTTCCCGACGCGTACGAAACCCTGTTGCTTGATATGATGAAAGGGGATCAGACCCTGTTCGTGCGTGCGGACGAAGTGGAATCGTCTTGGGGATTGTATAATCCGCTCCTTGAGAACCCTCCCGAAACGAAGTCATATGCCGCCGGGACGTGGGGGCCCGCCGAAGCCGATCAGCTACTGAAACGTTCGGGCCGTTCCTGGCGAACCTTCGGAACCTGATTCCCTCAACCTGTGACGGGCGATCAGACAGTGGTTTTTTCCTTTCGCCGTTCGTTGAGGATCTTTTCGTTCATTTCTTCCGGCACCGGCTGAAACCGGGCGAACTCCATGCTATAGGTTCCTCGACCTTCGGTGAGGGATCGGAGGGTGGTGGAAAACTGAAACATTTCCGACAGTGGAACATCCGCCTGAATGGTGCGAATGCCTTCTTCCCCGAGCATTTCGTGAATTTCGGCGCGTCGTGTATTGAGTTCACTGATGACGTCCCCCATGTCGTCTTCAGGAACCTTGGCTTCAAGTTCCATAATGGGTTCGAGCACGATCAGTCCACTGCGCTCGACCGCTTTTTTAATGGCCTTTCGACCGGCGGTTTTAAAGGCTACTTCCGAGGAATCGACCGGGTGATGTTCGCCGTCGTACAGGTCCACGTGGAGGTTGACCAGCGGAATTTCCTCGTCCCCTCCTTCTTCGGCGAAATTCCGTATGCCTTTTTCGACGGACGGGATAAACTCACGAGGTACGCCCCCGCCCCGGATGTTCTCTTCAAATTCGAGGTCCCCCTGCAGGTTAACCGGTGTGAATTCGATGTAGACTTCCGCAAACTCACCGCGTCCCCCGGACTGTTTCTGGTGGCGAATATAAACGTCCTGGGAATCACGAATCGTTTTTCGATAAGACACCTGGGGAGCGGATCGTTCAATTTCAATTCCGTGTTCGTTGGTGATGCGATCCAGCACGACTTCGAGATGAAGTTCTCCCATGCC
>CAZSFH010000122.1:0-8582 GCA_964606115.1 uncultured Planctomycetia bacterium
CCATAGAGATATTTCCGCCAGGGCTTTCTCAATTTTCCCGGTGGAAATCCATAGATCTCCTTGAACAACTGCACGGGATCATTGGTTACGTTTTCTTTTTTATACGTTTTGAAATATTTTCGCAGGCCTTCGAGGAACCGGTTGTTCTTCGCGTGGATCAGAAAATAGACGAAGCTCCAGACCTGTGAATACTGGAGGCCGGTGAAGGATTTGTGGGACATACGCATCAAGCGCGAGAACGGAACCACCAGATCCCTGGTGGAATCGTCTTCGTATTTCAGCAGTTTTCGGATCGACTCGAGACGTTGTCGGTTTACCACCCCCTGTTTCAGCATCATGTCTTTCGTGAAACTGCTTGCCTCGAAATAGGTGGCAAGTCCTTCGTTCAGCCAGATCGGAAGTTTTGATTTTGTCACATTGTCGATGAACTGGTGGGTGCCTTCGTGAAGGAGGGTGTTTGTGACCCGATAATCGTCCTTCACGGTGTAATAGGTGACCACCTGCTGTTTCTCGGATTGTCGATAATAATATCCTCGAACACCGCGGGGCATGGATCGAAAACGATCAAATTCCGATCGATTCTTGAACACGAGGACATGTAGCTTGTTAAATTCGGACGGGTCGAACTGGAAGATGGGGAACTGCATAAACGAGTAATACAGCATCTCCATGACGATCGCGATCTCCCCCACGGCTCGTTTACTGATATCCGTTTTGACGATGTAATGAGGCGTCTCCAGTTTTCGCATGTTGCTCATACCCCGGTTTCCCCGAATCGCTCCCTTGTGGCGAATTGACAACCGGCCCTTCGGTGTGTACTTCCGGCCCGTTTTTTCGATCCATTTCTTCGTTTCCTCTAAATCAAAGGCGGATTTGTCTTCTTCCTTTCCGTCTGAGCCGGGTTTTGTTTTCTCGTTGCCGGCATTGGCAGAGCCGGAGTCGTCACCAGGTGAATCGTTTGAGTCGTCTTCCTTCTTTACAGCTGCCTGGCCGTCATCGTCGTCCGGATTTTTGTCTACGTTGTCCTGACCGTCACCGTTGTCTTCGGCATCCGGAGTTTGTTTTTGATCCTGCTCGTCCTCTTTCTGTTGCACGCCAGCGACCCTGTCTTGGTCGATTTCATTGTCGCCGTTTTCTTTGTTCGATTGGTTCTCCCGGGTATCATCCGACGGCTCGCTTTCATTTTGATTTTCATTCCCGTCCAGGAGGGAATTGAATTCGTCGTCTTCCTGTTCTTCTTGTTGGTTACTTAGTTTTTTCTGTTCCTTTGCACGTTCCACAGCGGCGATTTCATCCTGGATCTTCTTCGACAGATTTTCAGAGCCGAACATGGTTTGGGCGTCCTTGAGTTTCTGGATGGCCTGATCCCATTTTTCGTTTTCCCGGAGAGTTTTCACCTCGGCGAGAATGGTTTCATACCGTTTCTTTATCCTGGACGAAACCATGTCCTTCAATTTTGAGGCGGATGGGGACAGCTGGGAGGATCCAAAATTGTCAGTAAACTGTTTGGCCCGGCTTCGTGCCTGACGGTACTGTTCCTGGTTCAACAATGAGGAAATGTTTTGTTTTGTCTCCTCATATTTTCGAGTGTACAATTTTTGTTTTCGCTTCTTGATCTTCTCGCGGAGGGTCTTAATCTGCTCCTTAACGTTTTTATCGGAGTCCGAAACGTCCTGAAGATGAGGATGTTTCTGCAGAAATTCGTCGTGTTGAAATTCAAAGGAATTCACCTGGTCCTGCAGGGACGTCAGAGCGTTCATTCGTTTCTCGTCGTTCTTCTCGGGTAAATCCTTGAAGGGCTTCTTGAAGATGTTTTTATATTGTTCAACGAATTTCTGTTTTTGCTGTTTATAGGAATTAATCTGATCCGAAAGGTTCTGCGTTCGTGTTCTCAGCTCATCGGGAAGTTTGGCCAGAACGGGATTTAATTTTTCTTTCAGAAGCTTTTCCGCTTCTGCGTGGTCGTGATACTGAAACTTGTTTTCGATGTCTTTGATCATTTTTCGATAGGTAACTTCGTTCACCGTATCTTCAGATTGACCCGTAGTGGGTCCGGAATTCCCCGAGTCACCGTCCATCATCGCGAACATCAGGCCCACGAGCACAATTAGCCCCACACTTCCCCCGATCACTAATTGCATGGTCGTTTTATTTTTTTTCTTCTTTTTTCGATAGTTCGAGCGGTTCTGGTGGTGTTGTTGTTCCTGCTCCTCTCTGTACTGAGAGGTACGGGATTGTCGCTGATTTGGACGGGCTGCGTTCCCGGGAGCACCACCGGAAGAAGCCTGCGCTGATGAAGAGGAACCTCCGGGTTGGTCCGGTCCTCTTCTTGAACCTCCGGATGCCGCCGCTGATGAAGACCTCGATTCTGTTCCGGAAACATTTGCTCCGCTACGGGGAGAGGAAGGGGAACGTGAAGAGGAGGATCCTGAGGCGGGCTGAGTCGATTCAGGAGGAGGAGATGCTCCAGACGGAGGCCCGGGTTTCTGCTGCAGGGCTTGTTCAAGTTCCTGCTTCTGATCTGAATTGATCAGGTTCTGCTGATGGAGAAAGGACAGAAAGCTTTGCTGGTTTCCCTGTTGGACGGATTGTTTGTAGTTTTTGACCTGCTGCTGAACGATTTGTCGTGTCAGAAATCCTTTCTCGATCGCATGCTTTCCAATCTTTTTTATTGTTTGTTTATCCATGACTGGGGGATCGTAAAATCACTTTCAAGAGGTATTCGGGTAATGTTCACCTTACAGCATTGAAAGAGTCGGAGTGGCAGATCAACTCTACTTTTGGGAATTATAAAAATTAGTGTGGTATTTTACAAATGAAGAAGATTCTATTTGGGCTTGCTCTGATAAGATAGCGTGCATCAGCGGGGTGCAAATTTGTCCTGCCGGGAAATGCGTGTAAACGTGAGCGGCAATTTGATAAAATTTGATGTCGATACCATTTATCTTCTGAATGATCCTTTTTTTATATGCTGGCGCATGAAAAATTCGGATCGAAGTAGTTCATATTTCGGGGTTGGTTCGATTCTGGTTGTTCTCGTGGTGATTCTTTTCGGGATCTGGCTTTTGTTGAAAGGTCCCTGGGGGGATTTGAACAACTCAGGAGATCGTACTACCACCCGGTCCGTCAAAAAGGAGGATTCCTCTGAACGATCCGCAACCGATTCCTCCTCAATCGAGGACGAGGAGGGAGTATCCGATTCCAGGTCCGAGGATCTTTCTTCGGCCGGAACCATTGAAAAACAGGGAACGTCCGGTTCGACTTCCAGCGAAAAAAAGGAAATGGCCGAACAGCCGAGTCAAGAGGGGGGGGAGGACCAGACAGTTGCTTCAGAAGAATCCAGGGATTCGGATGATCAGAAAGAGCCGGAGGCGGCCCAATCCGGCCAGTCTGACGCAACTGGTGAGGAGGACGGACCTGACCCGGAAACGGAAAAACACTCCGAAACACCGTCATCCGGTTCGACCGGTGCAGGAACATCAGGTCGGTCCACCTCCAAAAAGTCAGAGCCGAACTCTCGGAAGATTGAGCAGGATCCTAAAGCAAGTCCGAACACGGCGAAAGAAAACGGGACAGATGAACAAGAGATGGACTCGGATTCGAAAACAAAAAAAGAAAAGGAAAAGGTCGCGAGTAAACTGCAAGCCAAAAAAGAGGAGAAGGCGAATGGTTTCTCCGATAAGCTTTCGTCGGAACTTCGTGATAAGAAGAAAAAAGCGAAAAGATTGTACCAGGAGAAGAGGTATGACCGTGCCATCAAATTATTGACAGGCGTTCAGGACAAAGCGACCGGGTCCAAAAAAGAAGAAATCGGAAAAACACTTTCAACCTGGCGTCAAACGTATCGAGAACGTCGTAAGCTGGCAAAGATCTGGTACAAAAAAGCAAAACAGGCAAAGGAGAAGGAAGCTTGGGACCAGGTTATCGAACACACAAAAAAAATGCTTTCGTATCTTCCGCACAGCAGCCGGGGAAACGCTCTGCTCGAGGAGGCCAAACGGAGGGAGAAATTTGAGGGGATGACCCGGATTGAGGAGGGTCGCTATCGGGTCGGCTCCACCTCCGTCGAAGGTCACCCGGAAAAGCAGGTGACGCTTGCTGGTTTTTACATAGATCGTTACGAGGTGACCAATGGGGATTACGCTGAATTCGTGGAGGACACGGGCCATCGGCCTCCTCTGAACTGGGACGGAAACGAGCCCCCCCAGGGACAGGAACGTCATCCTGTCACGGGTGTTAGTTTCCGTGATGCAGAAGCATATGCGAAATGGGCTGGAAAACGACTACCTTCGGAGCGAGAGTGGGAAGCGGCCGCCAGGGGAACACAGGGACGGCCTTATCCGTGGGGGTCTTCGCAAGAAGGGGTCCAGGCAAACACGGTAGAAAATGGAGAAAATGGGACGGTTCCTGTAAACAGCATGAGTGGCGGGGCGACACCGAATCAAATCTTTCACCTGCTGGGCAACGTCGCGGAATGGACGACCACGAAGGTGAAGGGCTCCGGGGGAAAAACATACCGGGTTGTCAAAGGTGGATCGTTTCTGTATCCCATGAAAAAAGGAGTTATTGCAAAGCGTCTTCTTCGACTGCCCAAAACACGTGTCATTGGAATCGGGTTTCGCTGTGTACTTGATGTCCCGTCCGAGGATTCACCGAAGAAGGGAGATGATTGATCTACCGTGATTAACTTTTTTAAGTCCCGGGAACAATCGGATGGATCAACTGTCTGATCAAAAATCATCGTCGGACCTCTCTTCAGCACCGCTCGACGAGTGTTCTGACGAGGAGCTTGTCGGGATGTTCCAGGACGGACGTGAGACGGCTTTTGACGAACTGGTGCGGCGATATCAGGATTATATCTACCGAACGATTTATTACCAGGTAAGCGATCACGATCGCGCCAATGACCTTGCGCAGCAAACATTCGTGAATGCGTACGAAGGACTTTCTGATTTCGAAGGACGTTCATCTTTTAAAACCTGGATTTATCGAATCGCACGGAACCTCTGTTATTCAGAGCATCGCAGGCGGGCCCGGGACCGCGAACAGCCCGTTGGAACGTTTCTTCCCGGTCGATCCGATGAAGACGGCGAAACCGCGTTTCCCGAACCCGAGCATTCATCTAATCCGCCCGACGACAATGTGGCGGCAGAGGAGAAGAAGGAGATTGTTCGAAGCGTGATTCGGAGTCTCGATGAGGATTTTTGCACCATCCTCACGCTACGGGAGCTGGAAGGGCATTCGTACGATGAGATGGCGGAACTCCTGGAGATTCCGGTCGGCACCGTACGATCCCGGCTTTACCGGGCACGAGAAGCTTTTCGTGAAGTGCTTGAGGAGCGGTATGGACATGAACTGGAGACCTTTTTTTAATGTCTTCTTTGTGACCCGGACGAAGTCACCCTGATATGAAATTGGATGGAACCTTTTTATGGGAAATCCGTCTAATATGTTGTGACACCCGTCAGCCGAATCGTAGATTAATACACCAATAATGGAAAACGACGAGACAACCTGTGACATTACACCGGAAACCCGGTCCGCGTGGCTGGATGGGGAACTGAATTCGACCCGGATGGAGGAGATCCGCGAACATGTTGAGCGGTGTGAGGTGTGTGAGCAGCATCTTGAACGCCTCCGGTCCGTCGGTGAAGCGGTACGGAACCTGGATTCCCCCTCCGCTCCCGATTCGTTCCTGACCGACGTTCGAAGACAAATTGACCAGAGCACTTCAGCCGAGATGTCTTCGGGGATGGAAGTGAACCGTTCGGACGGTGTAAGTGGAACGTCCGGGGGAACGCGACCGGAGCGAAATCGGGACCGGAAGGAAGGGGAGGAAACGTCAGGTGATACCTCGGTTCTGAATCGTTTTCTCGTTTCGGCCGCGGCCCTTTTTCTGGCCGGTGCGATCGGGTTCGTGGGATATGTGATCGGAACAGGAGAAAGCATGAATCAGGAGACGGCCAGCAGCGATCAAAAGAAAGTGGCATCGGACCAGTCGTTGTCCAGGTCGTCCGAAGATGGAGAGAAAAAGGCTGAACCCTCGAGGCGAGAAGACCGTAAAACGACCGCTGAAGACCGCGAGGACCAGAACAGGTCCACGGAGAGCTCTTCGTTCGTCGGGAAGGATGAGACAGAAGAGAAGCAACCGGAGAAAAAAAACGCTGGACGATCCGGAAATGAGGGAGATAGAACCTCCGCCGGTGACTCGGCGGCGTTAGCCAAAAAGCAACCGGCACGGGATCAAAAGAACATCCCTGAAAGCACCGCCGGGAAGAAAAAACAGAAACGTTATCGAAACCGTTTGAACGCAGAAAATCGAAAGAAGCGGGGCGAACAAGAAACTAAAACGGTCGTGCTTTTGAGGATTCGCGGCACTCGCGAACAGCTTGTTGAAAGTCTCTCCGGAGCACTCACTGTGCTCGATCATGACCGGGTTCATTACGCCGGCGTCAAGAAATCATCGCGTTCAGGTCCTTCGGAGCTGGCAAAAAATAAGAGTTCCGAGAAAGAATCTTCCAGCTCGGAGCATCAGAAACCGTACGCGGAAATTCTTAATGCGATCCGTCATCCGAAGCGTCGGCAGGCTCAAATTGAACTTCCTTACCAGGAGGCACTGGTTCTTTTAGCGGAGCTGGTGTTGCGGGACCGACCAGTTCGTCTTCGATCGGCGAGGAGGATACAGGGAGCTTTCGCGTACCGGCAAAAATCGTTACTGGATCAGAAGCGAGATGATGACAAGCAGAAGCCAACCGAAAGCAGGTCTGAATCATCCGAACGTCTCGAAAAATCGGAAAAGAAAAAACAGGATCTTCGGGGGGGGGATAAGCGGGAGCAATCGAATAAGGCTTTCTCCGATTCGCGGACCGTTTCCAGAAGAATTCAGGCCCATTGCGATTCATTGCGACAGAGTTCGTTACAGATTGAAAAAACCGCGTCGTCCGGGGCCGCAGACGAGGATCTCAAAACGAATTCTAATTCTTCAGGCTCGTCGGTGAGGATGCCCGCACAGCTCCGATCTCAACTCCAGACGCTTAAAGAGCAGGAAAACCGACAGTTCGAACGGCGTGAGTCGGAGGACGCGGAACAGTTGCGCAGGTCGGACGTGCGTCGCCGGATACTTCTCGAGTGGATCTATCACGTCCAGAGCGATTCGCTGGCGAAATCCGGGAAAAACGATTCCGGGACCAATCGATCCTCTTCAGGAAAAAAGAAGAAAACCGAGTCAGGGACCCGATCCGAAAAACAACAAACCGAGTTTGCAAAACAGAAGCTTCAGGAGTCTGATGCTGATGATGCACAAAATCACGTTCCATTTGATTTATATCTGGTTCTGACGTCTGAGGGCCTTGATCTCAAAAAGGCCCCGGGAACCTGGGAGACGACACCCGCCCAGAAGAAGTCAAAGTAACGTCCTCCTGATGGGAAAGGACCTTTTCACCTAGGAGACTGCTGAAAAACGGGGGAACGTTCTCGTTTAAAGAATTACGTGGAGTGCCAGGAGGAACCATCCGGCGATGAGGGCAAGACCACCGATGGGTGTGATGGGACCCACCCAGGTTTGTTCGGAAAGAACAAGTATGTAAATGCTTCCCGAGAACAGAAGGATTCCTGTGATGAACAAGCCCCCGGCAATCCAGCTCAGCGAGCCGGGCCATTCGGTCCCCGCCCAGGCAACGAGTAGAAGGGCGATGGCGTGTAGAAGTTGATACCGGACGGCGACCCGGAACGATTCCAGCGAATCTTGAGAAAGCGATCCTTCAAGCGCGTGCGTCCCAAATGCTCCCGCGATAACCCCGAGTCCGGCAAGGACGGATCCGACGGCGAAGAAGACTTTCATGGTACCATTGGTGTGATGAAAGAGGACGTTACCATACACTTCTCGGACTGGATCGGCATTCTCGTGCTTTTTCTTTGAGGTCGAAATTCACGAGAGCGTTCCGGGCTTTTTTTAGCGTTTTTTCAAATTGGGGTCTATTCTCGTACCAATCCGTAATTTCTTTAAGATGACAGCCCGATTTACGGTAGAATTCGACACGCTTGGAGCTATTTTCCTGAGCCACTTCTCTACACATAATCCCGGTGCTGTATTTGATCTGAATGAATTCCTGGGTGTCCCAGAAATCCTCCCGGAACCAGTTCAGATAGTTTTCATACGCCTTGATCGCCATTTGTTCTCGAAAGGTGTAATAATAGAGGTCCCCGATAAGTTGCTGCCGATATTTTAAATTCTCCCATTTCTTCTTATCCACCTCCTTCCCTTTTTCCAGCTTTTTCATAAATTTTTTGTGCTTTTTTTTGTTCCAGGCGTGCACCTTTTCAAGCGCGGGGTTGGAGAGGAGAATGAGTGGAAGAGACAGAATAAAGATGATCACTCCCGCCCAGATTAACTGTTTTTTTAACTTTTTATCCATTTCGACTGAAGAGCAGCATGTGCAATGATAAGGCTCCTTTGTTCAAGCGTAACACCCTTCACTATACCTGTCAACTCCAGTCCTGCTTTATTTAGACCGGATCTGAAAAGTAGCGCGAGCCTCAGAAGCCCATTTTTCGAGTCATTTCAAGGATTCCTCCAGAATCTA
>CAZSFH010000123.1:0-7443 GCA_964606115.1 uncultured Planctomycetia bacterium
TTTCTGACCGAAAATACGGCCCGCTGAGGTGTACGACACCTTTTCAGACCGGGTCCAGTTAGACCGGATCTGAAAAGGTGGCGTATGCTCAGTCGGTCGAATTTACGGTCGGAACGTGCACAATTCTTCCCAAAAACCAGCAAATCATGGGGTTTCTTCGTCAAAATTTGGTGCGGACGGTTCGTTGTTGTTCCTTGAGCGTAGCCCACCTTTTCACAGGAGGTCCAGTTCTTCGGGCTCTGGCTCGGCCTGAAATCGAACCGAAAAACCGCTACAGTTAATGTGCCTGTTATTCAAGGGAGACACGAAACACTTTTTTTATATGGTTGATTGATGCAGATAACCGTTCGATTGCGGGGTTTTTTTCTGGTAAGTCTTTTTCTGATTTTCATCCCTTCCGCCGTCAGTGCGGAAGGACCAGCGTTTGACACGACGTTCAACCGAAGCCGGGGAGACTGGAACCTGGATCGACGGGTATCGGACAAACCTTCCCTCCAGTGGCCGAAGAAAAAAGGAGCACCCGGGCTGCGATTTGTCTCCCATGGGATGGATCTCCTCACGCGCCCTTTCGAGGTCGGTACGAAACCGTTCGAATTTTCCGTGGACCTCACCCTGACCAAAGGGACGGGAACCAAATGGCCGCGGAACAAAGGGGTGAACATCGTCATTAGTTCGGCCCCGGTCGATGACATGAAAAAAGACGACTGGGCAATTCTTTTCTCCGTCATTCAGGCCGGCGTCCGCGCCACCGTGCAACAAGGCGGTGTGCGTTACGCCGTACCGAAGAACAAAAAAAATTATACATTCCCGGGATCGGAGGTTGAACCCGCCAGGTCCCTTACCGGAGGCATGGCGTCCACGTCCGTCTCCTGGCCATCGAAAACGCTGGATGGACGGGACCTGCGCCTGCATGTGCATCGCGACCGGAAACATCAACTTACCTTTTCCATCTACCACGGTGACGCTCCGCTGGGTCCGTGGTGGACCGGACAGGTGACCCTTCCGGAAAAGCTCCGTAGGATTCCCTTAAACCTGATCACCATCCATACGGGACGAGACAAGTTTGAATTCAAAAATCTAAAAGAAACCGTCATCTCTCCCGGAAAGGCTCGAAAGATGGTAAATGGCTACGTGCGCCGGGTTCGGGGCCGACCGCTAAAGAAGGATCAGGACCCGATCTGCAACCAGCCGCTGCCCAACGAATACTCCCCGTCGACCGGAAAACCGCCCACCCTCTTTGCATCGGACGACCGGCGAGAAAAACTAAGGAAAAAGTTGAAAGCGAATCATTTTCAGTCCTCTCTGAAGATCTTGCGCGAAGTCGCCGATAAGGATGCAAAAAAGATTCGTGAGGGATCGTCCGCCGGCCTGACGTACATTGCATTCCTCTACAGGCTGTACGAAGAAAAGAAATACCTTCCGGTCTTGAAAAAAGGAATTCGAATGCAGGCGGGCGTATCGAATGCGTGGGTCGACAGCGGTCCGGGCCACCTGCAACAGCAGCTCGACCTCAAAACATTTAAAGCACACCGGTTTGTCGGAATGAGCATGGCTTATGCAGCAATCGGCGATCGTCTTACACCGAAACTGCGAAAAGGGGTCGAGCTGGAACTCATGCGATTCCTTCGGCACTATCGAGAACAGGTCAAAAAAGGCAGCTGGTGGTATGCAAATGGATCCGCCAATGGAAGCAATACGATCGGGGTTGCCGCCGGGTGCAGCGGAATTGCTGCACTTGCGCTGCGAGACGCTATGCCGGAGAAATCTTCCAACGTCCTCGACCTCGCCACCCGTACACTTAAAAACAAGTACCGGGCCGTTCGCCCGGACGGCTCGTGCGTGGAAGGCCCCATGTACTGGGAGTACGGCACACTGTTTCCAATTCTTTTGGCCCGTGCACTAAATCACGTAGAAGGATCGAACCGGGGCCTCCTCAAAAGCCTCCAGGTACACAGGGCCGACCAATACGCACACCTCATGCTCGGCGGAGACGGAAACGGATTAACCTTCAACGACACGCAGCCGTTCCTTCCCGGTCTCGCGCCGATGGTCGCGGGAGCCTCGGTCACCGATGCCCCACTTCTTCGCTGGCTGAGCGACCACATCCCGAAAAAAGCCCTCCGGGTCGGAAAATTTAGTTACTCCCGGAAATCCATGCTGCCCGTACTTCTCTACCGGAGCCGGAAACCTGCCCCGAAAAACATGCCGAACCTTCCTACACTCAAGGTCCTCCACGGCGTTGAACAAGCGGTCATGCGCAGTGAAGGAACACTCAAACCGCGCCTGATGACGGCGGTGAAAGGTATGGGCAAGGTGCACACACACCACGCGAACCAGGATCAGGGGAGTTTCGCACTCTACGCCGGGGGGGAATACCTGCTGATCGATCCCGGTTACTTTGAGCCGAAACCCGTGGATCACTCGCTGGTCCTCCCGGACGTTGAAAAACCCGAAAAAATAGAGCTTGATCAAGAAGCCCCTGCCCCCGTCTCCGGCCGGGAACAAGGAACCCTGCGGGCCGTCCGGGTGAATGCGACAGCCGCCTATCAAAACGGCAAACACGGAGCACAAAGCCTGTCCGCCGTACGCCGAATCTTTGTGCAGGTCGGGGATCGTGCAACGGTGATCCTGGACGATATCCGCGCTTCACAAAACCAGCAGAAACTGGTGTCCAGATTCCAGACCGGTTACCGTGCCGTTGGCCTGCATACAAACGGTCGGTTTCGGATCAGGGCAAAGCGAATGAAGCTGGACGCCTTCGTATTCGGTCCCGAAACCTCCATTGGGATCACACAAGCGAAAAACTTCAGCGACGGCTCATGGTACTTTCCGGTCTACATGAAACGGAACAACGGTGCCTGGCATACGGTCCAGGTCCGCCACGAACTGGACCCTGAACGTCCCCTCGTTACCGTGCTGGCACCTTACGAAAAAAACAGTGAAAAACAAACCGGAAAACCGAACGTGACGTACGGAAACAAGACCATCACCGTCAAGCTCAAGAACGATCAAACCATCACGTTCAAAAAGAAACAGAACCAATGGCAGGCCGTTCTTCCATAATGATCCGTCTTCAGGCCGCATCTGAATTCTCAGCTCCGGCGACTGGAAAATTTTCGTGGAGGTCCCGCCTCCGACCACGGGCCCTTTCCGACCCGGGCCGGCTGCTCGTCAACAATGAGGGAAAGATAAATTGATTGCCGCGGACTTTTGTTTAGAATTTAATCCGGTCTGATGTTAGACTGGATCTGACGGTTCGAATCAGAGATTCTTTCAAAAGGTTAAAAACAATGGACAAACCAAAATACACCGCTTGCTCTCCTCGCAACAACGCATTGATTCTGTTCGTGATTCCCCTGCTGCTATTCTCCCTGTTGATGACCGGCTGTGCTTCGATTGGATCAAACAATGCCGCCGACGGTCACGGGGACCGTGTCCCGGTCATCTTCGATACCGACATGGCCACCGACGTGGACGACGTCGGAGCCCTCGCCACCCTCCACGCGCTGGAGGATCGCGGCGAAGCGAAAATTCTTGCCGTCGGCACCTCCGAGCGAAACAAATGGCAACCCCTTTGCGTGGATGCCATCAATACGTATTACGGACACGACGACATTCCGATGGGCCGGGCCCCTTCTTCCGCCGTCCGATTTGGTTCGAAGTACACGAAACAGATTGCCAACGAGTTTCCCCGCTCCCGAAACTGGAACATCTCCGTTGAAGCACCACTCGCGGTGGACGTCTACCGCCGGGTGCTGTCCGAACAGCCGGACGACAGCGTGGTGATCGTAACGGTGGGCTTCCTGACCAATCTCGCACACCTGCTCGAAAGCAAGCCGGATGAATACAGTGACCTTGATGGAAAAGAGCTGGTCGAAAAAAAGGTGCGGCTCTGGGTCGCGATGGGAGGAAAGATTCCGGAAGGTGGTGAGACCAATATCAAAGTGGATCCGAAAGCGTCCCGGCACGTCACGAAAAACTGGCCCACTGAGGTCGTGTTCAGTCCTCTCCGTATAGGAGGCAGCATCCGCACCGGCGCCGGTCTCGCCGAATTGCCGAAGGACAACCCCATTCGACGAGCATACAAACTCCACAAGGGAGAATTTAAGGATCACTCCTCGTTCGATCAGTCGGCGGTCCTATACGCGGTTCGAGCCCTCGATGACGGTCCTGCCGCCGACTACTGGACCCTTTCTGATCCGGGTCGAATGAAGGTCCTCGAAGACGGCAATAACGTCTGGAAATCGGACCCGGACGGAAACCACCGGTACCTCATCGAAAAACGAGACCCGGAGAAGATCGCCCGGGAAATCGAAAACCTGATGAAATACACCCCGAAATAACCGGGTCGCTCGGTCCCATTTCCCGGAACGGACCTGAAGTGCCACCTGTTCTTAATGTTCTGAAAGAGGGCCGAACATTTCGGTTCTAACAGCCCGAATGGGAAACGGAATGTTCTCCTCGCTTCTCGATGGCTCGTCGAAAAACCGGATTTTGCTTTTTTCCTTGAAACGTTCAAAGTTCAGGACAAATTCTTTACAATATTCCCCATGATTGGATATCGTGGATCGTAAACCTAAATACACGAGCCAGATTAACCCAGCAGGAGTACCCGGAGTATACCGTGCGTGACTCACACTCTTCTTCCGCCTTCTCGTCGTGGGATCCCGACGAATTTGACCCGTCTCCAAACACGTCCGCGCACGGGCTTTTGATCACGGAGTCGTCCGGTCAGGTTGTTTTTTCAGACGAACGTGCCGAGACGCTGCTTTCAATGGAGGCCGGCGTTTGTACCGGACGTGATCTCTTTTCTCTTCTTCCCACCATCACGGAGGGGAACGAAAACAAGTCAGTGGCCTCCCTTCTAAAAAATCTCGAGGAGAAGTCGGACAATCGGCATTTAACGGAGACCCTGCAGGACGGAGACGAAAACCGTTTCCTGAACGTATTCCTGAAGCCGGCCGAGTTTGGGAACGAAACGTATTTGATCGTGGAACTGAGCAAGCGACCCGACCTGGCGCAAATCGAACAAAAAGCCCTCAAGAATCGTCGGCGTCTCTCGCTCGCCTTAAATGCCGCGCGTGCCGGCGTGTGGGACTGGAATCTCAAAACCGACGAAGAATACTGGGATCAAAACACAGAAAAACTTTTTGGTCTCGAACCCGGAACGTTCGGTGGGACTCGATTTCTGATCGAGTTTGGATAAACCTCATCTGATGCCTGATACACAGCTTCAGTTCCTGGGCGGCACGGACACGGTCACCGGGTCGAAATTTTTGTTGCGCATCGGTGCCCAAAAGGTGCTGATTGACTGTGGAATGTTTCAGGGTCTGGATGAAATTGCTCAGCGAAACCATCAGGACCCCGGTATCGACCCGGCGTCGGTCGACGCCGTCGTGTTGACCCACGGCCATCTCGATCACGCCGGTTACCTTCCCCGTTTTCACAAGCTTGGCTTCCGGGGACCGGTGTACGGAACCGCTCCCACACTGGACGTCGCAAGGATCATCGTCAAAGACAGCGCGAATATTCAGGAATGGGAGGCCGAAAAACAGAACCGGGACGTCACCGATCCGGACCGTCTCGTCGAACCACTTTACAACACCGAGGACGCATTCGCGGTGATCGACCGGTTCGAACGCTGTGCCGTCAACACCTGGCATCAAATCTCCGAAGATATCTCCTATCGACACCGCCGGGCCGGACATATCCTCGGGGCGACGTTCCTTGAAATGAACGTGGCCGGGCGGCACATCACGTTTTCCGGCGACCTGGGTCGATCGGAGGACCCGCTGATGTCCCCTCCTGAACCACCGCGTGACACGGATCACCTGATTCTGGAAAGCACGTACGGCAATCGATGTCACGTCCGCCACAGGACCACGGACCTCCTGGAAACGTATATCCGCGAAACCATTCAGCAAAAGGGAAGTGTGTTGATCCCGAGCTTCGCCGTTGAACGATCCCAGCATGTCATGTGGTTGCTTCATACGCTAAAAAAGCAGGACCGCATCCCGGACGTGCCGATGTACCTCGACACACCGATGGGCATCGATGTCTCGGGGCTTTTCTATGAACATCCGGAGTGGCACAAATTAACGATCAAGCAGTGGCGGAATGCCTTCGATCAGTTTATCCCCGTCGAAAACACCGGCTATACCAAAAAAATCGTCGATCGTCGAAAGCCAAAGATCGTCATCGCCGGAAGCGGCATGGTCACGGGTGGACGCATTCTTACATATCTGGAAAAACACCTGACCGATCCGGATTCCACACTCCTGCTGGTCGGATACCAGGCGGAAGAAACCCGGGGCCGCGCCCTGAAGGAGGGAGCGGATCATATCCGGTTCCACGGCACCCCCGTCCCGGTGCATATCCGCGTCGAAACGATCGCCGGATTGTCCGCCCACGCGGATCAGCGCGAATTGATGGACTGGGTCTCCCGGATGGACTCACTTCCCGAACAAATTTACCTGGTCCATGGAGACCCCCCCTCCCGCAGTGCCTTTCAAAAAGCCCTTAGCGAAGAAACCGGAAATGAGCCCGTCCTTCCCGGGTATCGGGAAACCGTTTCGCTCTCGTAAATCGGACACCGGACGCGGCCCCGATCATCATTGACGTCAATCTCCTTCATTATACACGTCATCGGGAATCAAAAGAATCTTACCGATATTTTCCCGATTCTGCATTCGTCGATGGCCCTCCGCCGCCGAGGAAAATGGGAACGCAGAATCAATGACCGGTTCGATTCTGCCGTCCTCGTACAGATCGAGGATCGAGATCATTTCTTCCCGAAGCATCTCCCGGCGGTCCCAGAGGTGACCGATGTTGACCCCTGAAATCGTCTTATTGTCTTCCATCAGTTCAAGCGGATCCCAGGACGGGGTCCAGAAATACTGGTATAGTATTTGAAACCAGTTACGGGTCGGCCCGGAGAACATGTTGGCAAAACCGAACGTCACCAGACGTCCCACGGACCGCAGCAGACGGTATCCTTTCCTCCAGTCAGGACCGCCGAGCGGATCCAGCACGACGTCCACGCCCTCCCCGTTCGTCTCTTCCCGAACACGCTCCGCGTAGTCCCGGGAACGGTAATCGATCGGATGGTCACAGCCCAGGTCCCGAAGGACGTCATGCTTTGAAGCGGAGGCCGTGCCGAACACCTCAACGTCCGGAACGGTACGGGCCAGCTGGACGGCGGCTGTCCCCACGCCACCCGCAGCCATGTGGACCAGAATCCGTTCGTTTGCCCGCAAATTCGCGACGGCAAAGATCATGTGATAGGCGGTAATAAAATTCACCGGAATCGCGGCCGCCTCCTGAAACGTCATGTCTTCAGGCATTTCGAGGGCCTGCTGCGACGGAACACACAACACGCTGGCGTGTCCTCCAAATTGTGTGGAAACCATGACCCGGTCCCCGATCTCGAACCGTTCCACGTCG
>CAZSFH010000123.1:7453-8549 GCA_964606115.1 uncultured Planctomycetia bacterium
GCCAGAGGCTTCGTATCCCACCACACAGGGTGGTTCGGGAGCATCTTCATACATCCCCTGCCGGGCCATCAGCTCCGCAAAATTAAACCCGCAGGCCCGGGTGTCGATCAGGATCTCGTTTGGCTCCGGCCGCGGGTCGGGCTCGGTCCGAACCTCCAGCACATTCGGCCCGCCGTAGGTGGGAATAGTGACCGCTTCCATCAGTACTTGATCCGGGAGGAACCCCGCCCCGGCAATCTCCGTAACCGTTTCATTCAGTCTCCAGGATCCAGTTGTTCCCGATAAAACGCTTTTAAACGATTGGTTAACTTCCGGGACTGCTCCGAGAACGACCCGTCCAATTCCGGTTTGAATGGTTCAAAAAACGTCACGGTCAGTTCCATCGGCTCCGGAGGGACGTCGTACCAGGACTGATCCCGGCGAAGCGTCTGATAATTGTAATCGATCAGCACCGGTACCAGTTTGCATCCTGCTCCGATCGTCACCTGTGCGGGGACCCGGGAAAAGTCTCGCAGCCCGTAAGCGGGGGAACGCGTCCGTTCGGGAAAAAGCAGGAGCCGGTGTCCGTCCCGGATCCGCTTCTCACACTCATCGAACAATCCTATGGAATCCGTATCCTGTATATATCCCAGATGCCTGGCGATCACGCCGAAGATTTTCATATGCTTGTCTTTCATGATACAGTCCACCTTGCCGATCGCACCAATCAGCATCACGGGATCGATCAGGGTTGGATGGTTTGCCACGATCACGCACGGTTCGTTCTCCGGCAGGTTGTCCAGTCCCCTGTACTCGAGGCGACCAAGGATGCCCACCCCCCACATGAAGGTGAGAAAAGCTCGAAACGCCAGGCTCGTGAACTCCTGCATGTTTCGTCGCGAGGCATCGCGAGCTTCGCGACTTTTCCCCTTCGGAGTGATCAGCAGAAGCAATGAAAAAATCATAGCACCCAGACCGAACACGAGGAAACACAAACCGGTGGCCGGAACTCGATACCAGCGGAACAACCTGCGAAAAACGGACCGGACGAAAGACATCATGCAACCATCCGGTTATACTCCTCGTCGGTTCCCGGTCCGGTCCCGTGCCCGCCTCA
>CAZSFH010000124.1:0-8522 GCA_964606115.1 uncultured Planctomycetia bacterium
AGCTTTTGGGGCTCAACGTCGAGAATCGATTCATCTCCGTTCGAGGACACTCCCCCCGCCTTCTTAACAACAAATGAAATCGGATTGGCTTCAAACAGCAGCCGAGATGACCCCGACGGGTTGTCTTCCGTAGCCGGATAAGCATATAATCCCCCTTGATGAAGAAGCCCATTTATATCTCCGATTAAAGCACCACTATAGCGAAGGCGGTACCTCCCGGCAAGACGATCGGCAAGTTTACGAAACGACGACGACCATCCGTGATGTCGACCCCCCAGCGAGATCTGTCCGGGATCGGGAAGCTCCCGGATATTGGACGTCTCCCGACGCTGTCCACTCCCATTCTCCGATCGCTCCACTTCGTACTCGACAACATGGTCCTCATCCCGGCGAGCGACAATCAGGGTCGTGACCGGTCCGAAAAGGGCGTACAAGCTTCCGATCAAACGGTCTCCCTTACACGGCAACGACCCATCGTAAATGCCCGCAATCAATCCGGCGATATTATTTGTGAGGAGATTCGTCGATCCATCCACGGGATCCACGGCTAACGCCATTCCTGATCCGATATCCGTGACGTTCCTCTCTTCTTCACTGGCATATTCACCCACTCCTTCAAAATCCGAGAACCAGGATTTCAGGCGGCGATTAATCCATAAATCCGCTTCTACTTGCTGATCTTTCGTTGGATTTCGTGTTTTCACGTAGTGCCGTCGGCCGGATAAACCCCTTCGTAGTTCGGGGAGTTTTGAAACAAATCGTTCGATGATCCGGGTCAGCATAAGATTAATATTCTATTCGCCCGAGAGTAATTCGAAACACACGCTTCTATTTTATCATGACAGCGAGAGAAATATGAATTGTCAGCATCATCATTGATGAAATTGGGTCCCGCAAAGCCGTCGGAGTCAACCCACCTACAGTGAACTGAGGAAGCGAACCTCTCAGCCTGTCAGGGGTAGATACTCTAAAAGGAGGGGAGGGAGAAGGGCGAGTATTTTTATCAGGGGTTTCGAATCCGTTCAAGCGCTTCGTCAGGATTCGATGTGGGTGTGCTGCAGGTAAAGTCTTTGCAAACATAAATGGCGGGTTCACCCGTTTCACTTTCGGTCATGTCCTCGGTATAGGGAGCCAGCTTCGAGATAGACGGTTTACGCTGCTGTGAAGAAGAGGTTGGCCGAAAGAGAAGCACACTGTGAGGCCGATACGGTGCCCGTAACTGCTTCATGACCTTTTGGGTTTCCTCCGAGTCGGGTTCCCCGGCCACGACAATTTCACTGCAGGACGCCAGACGAAACGAGAGACCGCAAAGAAACATCGTAAACGAAAACGGCGATGAGTCGATGTTATCCGAAAAGGTTTTTTCCAGTTCCAGGGCCCGATCTTCCAGCTCCGTCCGTCCGGTCATCCGGGCAAGGTGCAGGAGGTTGATATAAGCAACGGAGTTGGACGAGGGCAGGGCGCCGTCGTGAGCGGTTTTTCGCCGGGTGATCAGTTCTTCCGCGTCGTCGGCCGTAAAGTAGAACCCACCGTCGTCCTCGTCCCAGAACCGGTTCAGAAAGTCCTCGTTGAGGGTTATGGCGTCGTCCAGATACGTTTCGTCAAACGTCGATCCGTACAGATCAATCAAACCGCGAATCAAAAAAGCATAATCTCCAGCGTTGCCGGGCACAGCCGTTTCTCCATCCCGATACCGGTGCAGAAGCCGGCCGTCCGACGTTCGAAGTTCATCAAGGAGGAAGTCGGCCGCCTTAACCGCCGCCGACCGGTATTCATCATTGTTCAGGACCTCGGCGGCGCGGGCAAGCGCGGAGATCATCAGACCGTTCCAGTCCGTCAGCATTTTGTCGTCCAGGTGCGGACGGGTTCGTTCCTGGCGAGCCTCGAAAAGTTGACTCCGGATCTTTTCCCGCCTCTGATGGTACTCCTCCAGCGAAAGATCGAGTTCGTCCGCAATCTGTTCGTCAGGTCGTCCGGGGAACAGGATATTTCGACCCGTTTTCTCCCCTGATTCCTCGTCGTGAAAGTTCCCCTCCCGCTGAAGCTGGAAAATTTGTACCGCCAGATCTCCGGTTTCCTCGCCAAGAATATCATAGATTTCGTCGATGGTCCACTGATAAAATACTCCTTCCCCTTCCTCAGAATCTGCATCCTCTGCGGAATAAAATGCACCTTCCGGGCCACGAAGATCCCGAAGCACATATTCAAGCGTCTGTTCAACCGTCTTTCGGTAAAACGTCTCCTCGGTAATTTGATACGCCTCGAGGTATGCAATAACAAGAAGGGCCTGATCGTATAACATCTTTTCGAAATGAGGGACCTTCCATTTTCGATCGGTGGAGTACCGGTGAAATCCGTACCCCACATGATCAAATACCCCCCCCTGCTTCATCGATGTGAGTGTGGTTTTTACCATTTCCAGCGGCTCATCGTGACCGGTGCGGTCAAAGAATCGCATTAACAGAAGAAGGTTGTGAGGACTCGGAAATTTCGGTGACGTTCCGAACCCGCCGAAAGACGGATCAAACTGATTGGCCATCCGTTCAACGGCACGTTCAATCGTATGATCCGTCAATTCATCGCCGGGAGCTTCCTCACTGGCGTTCTGAAGCGATTCCATCACCTGTTCCACGGACTCCATGGCCTCTTCCCGGTTGTTGTTCCACATGGTGCGGATCCGAGGGATTAGATCCATCATTCCCATCTGACGCCCCCGGCTTTTTTTAGGTATGTACGTAGCGGCAAAGAAGGGTTCCTGATCGGGAGTCATCACAACATTAAGCGGCCATCCTCCACGACCGGTGACCATTTGACAGACGGTCATGTATATATCATCAATATCCGGTCGTTCCTCCCGGTCGACTTTAATATTGACAAAGGTTTCGTTCATCATCTCCGCCACGTCGGGATCTTCAAAAGATTCATGTGCCATGACGTGACACCAGTGACAGGTGGAATAACCGATGGAAAGGAAAACCGGTTTATCCTCCTCTTTTGCCTTTTCAAAGGCCTCGTCACACCATGGATACCAGTTGACCGGGTTGTCCGCGTGTTGCAAAAGATACGGACTCTTCTCGTCACTCAGTTGATTTGACATAGAAACAAATGATCAATGGGGTAGGGGGCTAACGTGACAACGCGAGAAATACACAACCTCAGCATCTTTCCTTCAAAAAAGCATTCGGAGTTGTAAGGAAATGATACCGGAAAAAGTCATTGCTGAAAAAACCACATAAGCCGTCTATCCTTGCGATCACCTCCTCAAAAAGAGCTTTGCAAGCAACCGGATGTAATGCTTCCGATAAATCGATTACCTACTACGGCAATCGCGCCCTCAAAAAGAACATCGGAGAATTGCGGGTTTTTGGTGTTGTCCTGCTAAGAAGAATTCCGAGCAACCTGACCGAGGAGTTGTTCCTTTTGATCGGACAGCTCACGCTGCAGGTCGGAGATAACGCTGGAATGAATCTGACAGATCCGGCTTTCAGACAGATCAAGAGTTTCCCCGATTTCCTTCATTGTCAGGTCCTCGACATAGTACAGCAAAAGCACCAGACGCTCTTTTTTCTCCAGGCTCTCCGTAATGTAATCGATAAGATTCTGTTTCTTCAATTCGTAATCGGGAGCCGGCTCCGTGGACTGGCGAAGACGATCAATGTTTTCGAGTTCATCCGAATCATCGTCCCAATTCGGGGTCAGGGAAAACATGACGCTGGTCGATATTTCCCGCTGTAGTTCCTCGAGCTCATCAAGGGAAACCCCCATTTCATCGGCAATCTCAATATTCGTGGGGCGACGTCCAAGTTTTGATTCAAGCCGATCCACGGCGTCGTTGTACTTGTTGGTCTTTTTCCTGATGAGGCGAGGCACCCAATCTTCCGAGCGAAGGGAATCCAGGATGGACCCACGGATACGCAGGGTGCTGTACGTCTTAAACTTCACTCCTCGGGCTGGATCATACTTTTCAATCGCGTCAATTAGACCGAACACACCAGCACTCTGGAGGTCCTCGACATTGACGCTGTTGGGCAAACGTTTCCGGAGCCGTTTGGCACAGTATTGAACCAGTTGAAGGTATTCCTCAACAAGTGCGTTCCGGTTTTCCTCATTTGGATCGTTCAAATATGCTCGCCACTTCTCCTTGTGAGCGAGATTATCAGGAAGTTCGAAGTCTTCATCCGTTGAATCGTTCGTTTGATCATTCGTCTCCGTCTGTTTGTCGGTTACCATCTTTCATCCCCCACCAGGAATTAGAAAAAACTCGATTCATTCACGGCGGCATCTTATATTATCGGACAATTCAGTTTCAATCTTAATCGGAATTTTTCCAAAAAAACTTTACCACCAATTTACTCATAAATAAAACAATACAGATTTCATAGTATTAGGGTTAGTGGCCGTGTTTAAAGGAATATTCAGCTCAATCTCCATCAATTGGTGAATTACCGAGAAAAAGGCCGGGCCATTTCTCGGACATTTTCTGTTTGATTGAGAGGCGTACCCCCCGGAACGTTTCAAGCTGCTCTTCAAGCGTGCCAGACGCTCCATACGGATCCCTGATCTTCCACCTTTCGCGTGTAACCTCCTTCGGCAAAAGGTCCTCCACCCGCCGGGCAGCCGGACGGCTCATGACGATGACGAGCTCCGGCTTGACCGGCACATCCTCAATCGAACTGGAGGTCTGATCCCGAAGATCGATACCGATTTCGTCCATGACGCGAATCGCTCGTTCATCAACACCGATCGGACGAGCCCCGGCACTATAAACATCGTAGGAATCAGGAAGGCCATAACGACCGAAACCCTCAGCCATCGGGCTTCGACAAGCATTGCCCGTACAAACAAACAGGATAGATTCACTCATGTCCCTACGTCATTAGACGTTGAATCCAGGATAAGAAAAAACCAATCGCAAATTGTATAGATAAAAAATTATCCTAAAAAGAAGTCCCCCATTGAAAAACGACACGGATATACCGTCCGATAAGATAGATTATGTTACATTTAATGCTGAGATATCAACGTGCCCGGTTTCTCAGTGGTGAGTCAAATTAAAAATTTGGAGCTGGCTCTGAACTCCATGGATCTGTACGCCAGACGTGATATCGCGTCCATCATTCATCATTTATCATTTATCATTCAATGAAATCAATCTTCATTACCTCCCGCAGGGATCAGTCCTCCAAAAATTAGATCCGTGAGGTAGACAAAAAAAGAAAGGCCCCCGATGGTGCTAATTTGGGCAGGGCACCAGATCGGGAGCCTTCTAAGGGAGGCGGGGCTAGTAACTTTCGAATTTTCTGTCTCGTGATCCGGGGTTTTCGCTCGGTCCGTTAACTCTGGTAAAATAGATGGCTATTCCGATGATTCCTCATCAGATGTCTCCTCGTCTTCGGAATCCCCGGACTCAGCGGAATCACGACCGGCAAGTTCCGAAACGCGCTCATCGGACCAATCATATTTATCCTGAAATTTTTCGACCCGTCCCTCACTGTCCACATATCGCTGCTGCCCGGTGTAAAACGGATGACACTCGGAACAGATTTCAACGGTCAGCTTATCGCTTGTGGAGTAAACAGAAAACTCGTTCCCACAACCACAGCGAACTGCCGTTTTTTGCGACTCTGGATGTATCGACGTTTGCATGTTGACGTAAATTAGCTTTGCCCCGTTGTCGACAAAAATTGAACGCCAGAATCTATCGAGCTGAAACCAGGGCCACCCCTCTGCCTTTCCGTAACGAGCATTCTCAATGGATCGAACAAACCTGGCAAACAGATCCGTAGCATAGGTCTCAGCATTGTTCCAACAAGATCCTTCTGCCACTCATTTCAATCTTCATTATACATATCCAATCCACCTTGTCAAACTGTTTTAATAATATGATTGAACGGGGACTGGCAACAAGCTTCCGTTCCTGATAGGATATGGGCGCAGTGATGCGAACCAGCAATCTATTTTGCTTCAGAGGAACAAGGCGAACGAACGGAATTACCCAAACGGTCAGGCATGTCCAGTATTGAACTTGACGATTATACCATCGAGGGACGGTCGATTTCGACCATTGAGACCTGGATTCAGGTCCCCGAACTGAACGTTTGTTTTGATATCGGCCAAGGTCCCCGGAAAGTTTCGGGTATCGATAATGTGCTCATCTCTCACTTCCACCAGGATCACGCCCTGGGTTTAACCAAACATATCGCCACCCGGAATCTGCTTCAAATTGATCCTCCTCGTATTTTCGTACCAGATTCGGTAACTTCTGAGGTTCGAAAACTGGTTTCCATCTGGGAGAATCTTGAAGAACGGCGGTTAAATTATAAGCTTGAGGGAGTATCAGACGGAGACGAATTCCAGCTTCGTAAAAATTTACTGGTCCGGGTTTTTCGAACAAAACATTCCATTCCCTCCTATGGCTTTACCCTGATCGAGGAACGACAGAAATTGCGACAGCAATACCTGGACCTTGATGGCGAAGAGATCGTGGAACTCAAAAAGCAGGGTGAAAACCTTTTTTACACGCTCCAGCTTCCTCTTGTCAGTTACACCGGTGACACTCGACCGGAGGTTCTGGATCAACATGAATACGTCCGGAACAGCGAGATTTTGATCTGTGAGTCAACCTTCCTGAAAGAGGAGGATTACCATCTGGCCGAAAAACGATCTCATACTCACCTTCAGGACCTGGTGGATCGACGGAAACAGCTCAAGAACGAGCACATCGTGCTCGTTCATTTCAGCGCACGTTACACCCGAAGGGAGGTCTTTGAATCCATACAGCGTCAGCTTCCGGACGACATGAATGAGCGGGTTCGGGTTCTCGCCTGATGATCTGAGGAATCACTCTCAGCTTCGGATACGGATGCACTTATTCCAGTTCCTGCCATCGCTCGATTAACTCCTGTTGGTCCGACGTCTCTACCGACTCTCCTTCCCGGCGAAGATCCCGTTCGATCTGGCGAAACCGTGAAACAAATTTTTGATTACCGTCCTGAAGCACCATTTCAGGATCCATGTCAAGTTTGCGGGCGAGGTTCGCACAGGCGAACAGGAGATCACCAAGCTCGGATCGAATGTTTTCCGTTTGATCCTCCTCCCGATCTCCGTTCAACTCATTCGACAGTTCGTCGACTTCCTCCTTTACTTTATCAAGAGCTGCGCCCCGTTCGTTCCAATCGAATCCGGCTGATGCGGCTTTTTGAGTCAAACGATACGTCTTCAGCAACGCAGGAAGTTCACGTGGAATTCCTGACAGAGTGGAACGTTCCTGCTTCTGCCTCTCCTCTCCCGGACCGTTCGATTTGTTTTCACGTCGCTTGGCGTCCTTCCATTTCGATATACCTTCCTCTGGAGTCTCGGCCTTTTCGTCACCGAAGACGTGGGGATGGCGGCGAACCAGCTTGTCAATAATTGCATTCAAAACGTTCAGAAGGCATATTTCAGGTCGGTTCTCATACAACTGCGTCAGAAACACAATTTGATACAGTAAATCACCGAGTTCTTCCACAAGTGAATTCGGGTCATCCTGATCGATAGCCTCCATCACCTCGTACGTCTCCTCCAGCAATGAGGTTTTCACATCGTCCGGTTCCCGGGATCGATCCCATGGACATCCATCAGGCCCCAGTAAAATCTCCGTAATCTGAATCAACTGCTCAAGAGCTTCATCCGTGGAAGTGAAATCAGTCATAATTTAAAAACAGAAAAGAATGATCATTGATTAACATTCAACCTCTGGTTCAAAATAATTTGATACCAACGGAGAATTCAAATACAATATTTGAACCAACGGGCATTATTTTGACTTATTCGTGATTTTCACTTTTTTGCGGGCCCCCTTGACTCATGGAATTTTGAGAATCAGGGGATAGCAATGAGCAAGATTATTTGTGCTTGTGAGGAGTGTGGAAAGCAATTCAAAATACCCGAGGGAACGGATCCCGCCTCCGTTAATTGCACAAGCTGTGGCCACCACCTGAGCCGGGAAACACCGGACGGTTCTAAGGAAGTTCATACCTGCGAGAACTGCGAAAAACAATATCGAATCCCATCACATCGTGATCCTTCAACGGTTACCTGTCGAAACTGCAACCAAAAATTAACCTCTCCCGAGTCAGCTCCCCGGTCCCCGGAAAACGATGGAAACGAGAATTCAAACACCTCACGTTCTCCCGGGCCTTCCCGCCGTTCCCCTCGCAAAAACCGCTCTTCGCGCCGATCACGAAATCGATCGGGACGCGGCAATCGTCGGACGAACTCCTCCCCACCTCATTCCGATTCCGACTCTTCGGACTCAAACACGTCTTCTCAAAAGCCTCCTCGAAGATCGGCTACGAGCAAAGAAACATCTCCCTCCAAACCGTCTTCGTCCCGCCGATCCCGTCGCTCGTCAAACCGAAAGTCCAAAACACCGTCGCCCCGTTCATCTTCATCTCGATCCCCTGGAAGTAATTCTTCATCCCAAACATCCAGCGGGAAACCCTCCTCTAGATCTGATAATAATCCGTCTTCAACTCCCTCAC
>CAZSFH010000125.1:0-8495 GCA_964606115.1 uncultured Planctomycetia bacterium
TCTGGTCCTCAGCGTGATTCCGGTGGCGCTCGGGGTGGCTTTGCTGGTTTGACCTCGTTCCGGGTCCGTGCGTTCCTCCTGGAGGGCCATCAGGATTGTTCCACCAGCTGGTCTTTGTTCTGCTCCTCCAGTTCAATGGTGCGTCCCCGATCTTGAGTGTAACCAATGAATGATTTGTACAGGTCATCGGTTGCGATGGTGGACTCGTCACCGACGACGACGGCTTTTCGTTTCGCCCGCGTGAGGGCGACGTTGAAGCGCCGGTGTTCATCAAGGAAACCGATCGTGCCCGGGACGTTGCTCCGTGTCATGGAGATGAGAACGACTTCTTTTTCACGCCCCTGGAATCCATCCACCGTTTTTACTTCCAGGTTCTCATGGTCGATGTTCTGGTCGATCAGGTCCACCTGGTCGTCGTACGGAGCGATGATGGCCAGCTGTTCGGGGTCGAGACCCGCCGAAACGAGCTGTTCGGCGAGCGTGGTGACGATCTTCGCTTCGGTTCGGTTTTCTTTTGAGGTGGAACCGGCCCGGGACCGCTCTTCCGCGTCCAGGTATCGGGTGTTGACGAACACCAGTGGTTCCTCCGGGTCAAGCACACGTTTCTGGAGGTCGTTCAGGGAAGTAAGGCGGAGATTCAGATCCGCGAGGGTGTGATCCCGCACTGTATCGTCCGCTTTCAGTTCGCTGTCGTAAAAGGCCTGGCTGGAGAAGGTCATGATGTCCCTGTGCATACGGTACTGAACGGTCAGCATCTGTTTGATGGAGTCTCCGTGCCGTTCGGCGAGTTTTTCGAACAGCGTTTCCCTCATTCCATTTTGTGCCGCTTCCCGGTTTTTGACCGTCGGGGGAAGCTGCCGATGGTCCCCGGCCATGATGACCTGTTCGGCTTTCGTCATCGGGATAAGGCAGGAGGGTTCGGTGGCCTGAGTGGCTTCGTCGAGGACCAGTACGTCGAACGTTCGGTTCTCGAGCAGATCGCTACCGGCCGTGGAATTGGTGGTGCATACCACGTCGGCCCGGTCAAGAATGTTCTCGATTGCTTTCTCTTCCAACTCGTCGGACTTCTCGAAATACTCGTCCGCTTTCTCCTGAAGCTTGAGCCATTCAGCCATCTCATCGATTTTCTCGGCGGATACGCCCCGGGATCCTCGACCGTCTTTCGCCAGGGACCGAATTTTTTCGTTGGACATGCCCCGGCGCCAGCGTCCGGAGGGGTGCGTGAGGTCCTCCTGACGGTCTTTGATCTCAAAGGCTTTTTCACGCAGATCCTGTGATTTCTGATAGGTTTCGTTGTCCTGCACCAGGGCATCCAGCGTGTGCTGTTTAAGAGCCGGGGTGACGCGGGCCGGGTGACCGGCACGGACGGCGAACAGGCCCTGATCGATCAGAAACTCCACCATGTTATCCACCGCCATGTTGGAATCCGCGGTGGCGAGAACGGTCCGACCGCGTTCGATCTGTTGCTGAATCACTTCAATGGCGGTGGTTGTCTTTCCGGTGCCGGGCGGTCCGTGGATCAGGAAGAAGTCGTTTGTGCCGAGTGATTGCCGGACCGCTTCTTTCTGGGATTCGTTCAGGTTCGAGTTGTACCAGTGGTATATTTCTTCGGTCCATGTACCGGAAGGGTTCTCCCAGCCCGCCAGTATTTCACGGAGTTCGGATCGATGGGCGTCACCGGAAGCGAACTGGTCGATTGCGTCAAGCATGCGCTGATACGTGATATCGTTAACGTACAGATCCATGCGCAGGTCGCGGCCGAAGACGAACCCGTGTGGTTTTTCCGAGAATGAGACGGTGATCGAATAATTGGTTTGTTCGGTCACGGTACCCGTGGGGTTGTCGTCCCGGAGCGGATCTTTCTTGGAAATCATGACGAGGTCGCCCACCGAAATCTCGTTTTCCGGAAGCTCTTCCCCCTTGTGGTTGCGCATGAACTTCACGAGGTATCCACTGAGGCCTTCGCCTTCGTCACGGCCGCGGAGGTGAAGTATAGCTCGGCCCTCCGCTTCCCGTTCCCGTCCGGACATCTGTTTGATCTCGCGTTCGTGTTCACGCATTTCTTCCTCCCGCTCAAGTTCCACCAGATCACGCCACTTACTGGCGTAACCGTCGATGTCACTTGTTTCATTTGTGCCGTTGTCCGAGAGGTAGGAAACTTCGACCCGGGAAGAACCGATTCGGTTTCCATTCATCGTTTTGACGACTTCGTCCAGGTCCTCGGCCGATACTTCGACGGTAGCACGATGGTCCTCGAGTTCGATTTCACCGAGGGCGTGGCCGGGGACATCCGTTTTACTGGCAATGGCTCCAACAATGTCGCCCGGACCCTCGTCTTTGAGCCCTTCGATTTCAATCCATTTTTTATCGTGGTTGTTCATGGTTCCTGATTCAGATGGAAGCTTCTTCGCATGATCGATTCGATCCGAACGGGTTAGACCATGTCTGAAAAGATGGTGTGCACTCAGCGGAACGTAATTTGATCGAACCCCGCGGGGTATTGAACCGTGTCCGTTTCTGATTCCCTGGATGGCTCTGATAGCCTCTCCGAGGGAATGAAATCGTGTACCCTGATCGCGGGCTGAGTGCACGCCACCCGTCCAAACAGGGGAATCGAATACTCCACTCAGTGAGAAGCATGTTACAAATTAAAGCGTGCAAACGGATTCGAACCTCTCTCGAACGAGAAGGGCGAATCAGTGCTGAAGCGAAGCTCGATGTGAATAACCTCTTCTGAGGAGTGGAGGAAATTGAATACATTATTGTAGAAAGATAAACGGACATTTCAAGCTTTTAGATGTTATGAGACGGTCCCTGCAATTCTCTCGAGAGCAGATTTTCAGTGGGTTTTCCTGACCGCTGATTCGAGGAAAAGGAGTCATATGTCAGGATTCGGTACAACAGAAGCACACGGAACAATACACCCAGTGACTGAGGCTCCGTAGGAGAGCGAGGTTGACCGGACCCTGCTGAATTGTTCGGCCTTTCGTCGAACGGATTACACTTGCCTGGACGTTTGCTTGATTCCACGAATCCCAGGGAGAGATTGGAGTTCCTCGGTGAATGGAAAACGGTAAGAGAGCTCGGGGATTAAAGAACAGACTCGATCTACAAATGATCAACGGATGAACATCATTTATGTCACAACGCCGTTTTCGAAGTCAATTTTTTGGTCCATTATGGGTGCATTCCTTCGTGATTATGGGTTTTGGTCCGATTTTTGGTCGTTTGGGTTTGATCGTCTTTCTTCGACGATAAGCACAGGAGGATACGAAGTAGAGACAACTTTTAACACAGCCGGAGAATGGTTAAAATAATCGCTTCCTTTACGGCCATATTCATTTCTTTGTTTGCCTCGTTTTGCTAAATTGATGAGATTGGCGAGACTCCGGCGGGTCGTTTCCGACTCCGTTTCGCTTATAAAACCCAGAATCACGCTTCTCACCCTCTGTACAACCCTGACGGGAGCGTGGTTGGCCGGTGGTGGTGCGCTGATTGATCTTTCCGTGCTGGTCCCGTTGCTGGTTGGTACCGGGCTCGGGGTGTCCAGTGCATGTATGCTGAACAATTATTTTGACCGGGAACTTGATCGGTACATGTCCAGGACGAAGGACCGTCCATTACCGGCGGGTCGGCTTCCCCCGGCCGTGGCTTTGATCGGAGGCGTCATGACGGGAGGAAGCGGTGTTATGATGCTGGCTCTGTATGTTCATCCGATCTGTGCGGGTCTGTTGCTGTTTTCAATTCTTAATTATGCCCTGATCTACACGCTCTGGTTGAAGCGCAGCACACCGTACTCCACGGAGATTGTCGGGTTGTCCGGGGCGCTTGCACCGGTCATCGGCTGTGTGGCAGTGACCGGGGAGGTGACCCTTCATGGAGCAGGACTTTTCCTGCTGCTGTTTCTCTGGCAGCCGTCTCATTTCTGGACGCTGGGGATTCTGTATCGCGAGGATTACGAGCGCGCGGACCTGCCGCGTTATCCCGTCGTTCACGGTCCGGAACAGACCCGGAAACGTCTCCTGGGATACACAATTCTTTTACTGCCGGTCACTTTTGGGTTCGTGTTGACTTCGTCCTTCGGGTTCCTGTATCTGCTTGGGAGTGCAGTTCTTGGCGGGGTTTATCTGCTGATGACCATCCGATTTGTGACGAGTGAACTTACCCGCCGATCCACGCTTACCCTGTTCTTTTCGTCCGTGGTCTACCTGATTCTCACCCTGGGGTGGATGTTTATCACGTCCGCCTGATTCGACGAGCCGCGACGGTTTCTGGATCCAGGGAGTTCGGGGTCAGTTGCTGGAGTTCCATTCCAGTGCTTCCGTGACGTGATCACATTGCCGGCAGCGGGTGTTCCGGTCGGTTTCGCGTGCTCTCAAGCGCTCTGTTTGAGGGGGATATGAAAGGTGGTTGAGGGATTCGGGGGAGGAAATGGACAATGGTTCGTCGATGTCCAGTTGAGAGAGTGAAACTTCGGCGAGCGCCTGGATGAATAAGGGGTGGTCGTTCAGGCCATCCATGACACGGTATTCATCGATACCGAATTCCTCCGCTTCCTCACGTACTTCAATGTCCAGTTCAAAGTCGGTTTCGATGTGATCGGAGACGAAAGCAATGGGAACCACGAGAACGTTTCGCACGCCGCTGTCGGCCAGTCCTTCCAGTTTTTCGGGCGTGGAGGGGCCCAGCCACTCGGCGGGGCCGACCTGACTCTGGAAAGCGGTGTGAAACGGTCGGTCCCCCTCTCGCAATTTCATTAACCGGTCCACCGTGGAGTGAACCAGGCAGCAGTATGGATCCCGTCGATCCTCCATCTCGTACACCGGTGTGCCGTGTGCGCTGAAAAGAATTTCGACGTTGTCCCGCACGTTCCGGGGGAACTCCTCGAGTGTTTCGTCGATGCGTTCACTGATGGATCGGAGGTACGTTGGATGGGTAGCATATTCTTTCACGAACGTGGTGGGCCGATCCGGAAGTGTATCGTTTTCATCCAGGGCATACCAGTACGCGAGCGATGAACCGGTGGTCGTTTTGGAATACTGGGGGTAAAGGGGCAGTAGGAGGACTTTGTCGATTTCGTCTTTTTCCATTTTGTCGTTCGCTTCTTCGGTAAGCGGTGGACTGTACCGCATGGCGAGGTAGGTGTGGACGTCGACGTCGGTGTCCCGGAAGACCTCCCGGAGCGTTTTTTCCAGCCCATCCGCCTGCTGGCGGGAGATGTCATTTAGCGGGGAGCCGCCTCCGATCGCTTCGTATTCGTCCTTCTTTGAATTCGAACGTTTCCAGGCAATGAAACGGCATAGCCAGTCCCGGAGGAAGCCGGGCAGTGGTATATCGATGATCGCCGGATCCATAAACAGGTGATAAAGAAACGGCTGGATTTCGTCCAGGGTGGAGGGACCGCCCATGTTCAGGAGGACGATACCGAGGTTGTCGCCGTCCTGAATTGAAATTGGGTCCGGCGAGTAAAACTCACCGGTTACCATCCGCGGGTCAAAGCTGTACCAGCTGAGAAATTCTTTCGGGGTCATGAGTGAGTCTGGGATTTCGCTAATAAAGGGCTGAGGGAGGAACGGCCGGATACTAACGGATCCACTTATTATATTTTCTCGCGGAATTGAATACAATCTACACTGGAAAAATCGGTTTGTATAGGATATTTTGATTCCGTACGGGACGCTTCTGAAAATAGATAAGAGGTCACCGTATGAAATGCTGTGGTCCAGCTGTGTGGGGGAACGATCTTCTCATTCTGAACCCGGAGGGATTGTGATTTCTCGGAGAAACGCATTGCTATTTTTCGGCATTTTCGTTCTGACGGCGCTTCTCGTTTTTCCGGCAGGGTGTGTTTCGTCCTCCGGTGATGACACGAACGTGACAAAGCGTCCCAATATCGTGATCCTGTTCGCGGACGACATGGGCTACGGGGACCTGAGTTGCTATGGCAACCCGGTTATTGACACCCCTCAGCTTGATCGACTTGCGGAGCAGGGGATCCGATTTCGATCGTTCTACACGGGTAACAGCTGTGACCCCTCCCGTGTCCAGCTGCTGACCGGCCGATATCGTGTGCGAGGCGTGTTGACCGGAGCCACCGGTGTGGATGGAAACGGCCAAATTGCCGAGCGGGAATTGACGCTGGCCGAAGGCCTCAAGGAAGCCGGTTACACGACGGGCATGGTCGGAAAATGGCACCTCGGGTATAAAAAAGACGAATATCTTCCGACCGGAAAAGGCTTTGATTCCTGGTTTGGTCTTCCGTACTCCAACGACATGCGCAAACCGTGGGTGCAGACCGAAGAGCCTCTGAATTTATATCGTGGCACGGAGGTGGTGGAGCATCCCGTAAATCAGGATACGCTGACCAAAAGGTACACGGAGGAGGCCGTCCAGTTTATCAGGGAACATAGTGACGACGATGCTCCGTTTTTCTTTTATCTCGCATATAATATGCCTCACCTGCCCCTTCATACGACGGAACGTTTTCGGGGACAATCCGACGCCGGGTTATACGGGGACGTCGTTGAAACGATTGATTGGAGTGTCGGTCAAATCCTATCAGCACTCGAAAAGCACGGGCTCAGAAAGGATACGATCGTGTTTTTTTCCTCTGACAACGGTCCATGGCTGAATCTCCCCGACCGGATGTTGCGAGGGGGAAACGAACGCTGGCACGTCGGTTCACCGGGTCCGTTTCGGGGGCACAAGGGCACCACGTACGAGGGGGGGCATCGCGTGCCGGCCATCATCCACTGGCCCGGTCGGATTGAAGGCGGACGGGTGACATCCGAAATGATGTCCACCACCGACATCTATCGGACCTTCCTGAACGCGGGGGGAGGCCAGGAACCTGACCTGGTTCTGGACGGATATGATTCGATGTCGTTTTTGACCGGAAAGGAAGAAACGTCGCCCCGAACGGAATACCATTATTTCCGAGGGGGGTTCGAGGCCATTCGTTCAGGACCATGGAAACTTCGCCTGGCGGAGGAAAAGCCACAGCTTTTTCACCTCAAGAAGGATCCGGGCGAACGCTTCAACAGGGCGGACGAACGACCCGACAAAGTCAAGGAACTGCGCCGGAAGATGAGGCAGAAAGCGGCTGAGATCCGTGCCAATGTCAACATACCGGATTAATGGACATGAATCAGGAAACGACATCAAAACTCAGTGTGATCGACCTCGGTCGCGCTTCCTACGAACCGGTCCTTTCACTTCAGAAAACGTTTCATCGAGAACGGGTGGATGGAGACCGGCCGGACACACTGATTTTCGTGGAACACGATCCGGTCTATACGCTTGGAAAATCGGCGGAGGAACAGAACGTGTTGATGTCGGAAGAGGAACTCGAGCGCAGGGGAATTGATCTGGTCGACATCGGACGGGGAGGCGACGTCACCTATCACGGACCGGGCCAGGTCGTGGGGTACCCGATTTTCGACCTGCGCGAGCACCGGCGCAGTGTGAGCTGGTTCATGCGGACCCTGGAGGAGGTCATTATCAAGACGCTTAAGACGTACGGGCTGGATCCGGAGCGGGACGAGGAACACCCCGGGGTCTGGATTGGTAACGAGAAAATCTGTGCGGTCGGCGTCCGGATCAAGCGGTGGACAACGTATCACGGATTTGCCCTGAACGTGGACCCCGATATGTCACATTTTGACGGGATTGTTCCGTGCGGTATTCAGGACGCCGGCGTGGTCTCCCTCGCGCGGCTCCTGGATTCCGTTCCGGATCGGTCGGAGTTAACGAAACGTCTCGTGGCCTCGTTTCAGGATTGTTTTTCATTTGAAGAGGTCTGTTCGAATCAATCGGTACCGACCGGTTTTTCGTGATTACTTTGATCTCTTCAGCATTATGCCACCCCTTCCAGGGGTTCGTTATCAATGGAAACGTCTGTTACCGGGGTTACCACCCCGGCCTACCATTCTTGCACCCGCTCCGCGGGTGCGGATCTTCGCATCGCACCAATAGAGGTCGAAGCGGAGGTTTCAAAATGGACAATAACAGGGGAGAGGAATATCAAATACGACCGGTTTCGCGTGGTACCGAATGAATAAGAAATATACAATCACTGCGGGGGCCTGACGAGAGAATGATCTCCCATCGGTTCGCACGTTGTTGAAAGCTCCCGGAGGGAGCGCAAGAATGGTAGACCCGGGTGACCGAGCCGAAGGCGACGGAACCCGGGTGTAAGAACGACCAAACCGGAATAAATCCCCGAATGGGGATGGCACAAACTCAAAATTGATGATTTGTTGATTTAAAAATCAATTTCTCGTTGACCCATTGGACTGTCAACTCAACAAACGGAACCTGACATGAAACGAACCATCTTCACCGGCTTTCTGGCCCTGCTCGTTCTTTTCTTTAACAACTGCACGGTCTCCGGCGCTCCGGAAAAACCGGACCGCCCCAACGTGTTGTTGATCCTGGTCGACGACCTCGGGAAAGAATGGATTTCCGCATATGGGTCGGAATCGGTGAACACCCCG
>CAZSFH010000126.1:0-3540 GCA_964606115.1 uncultured Planctomycetia bacterium
GTCCTAAACCCGTCCGTAGGCGAAGCCGGAGGACGATGAAAGCAGGATGCAACTTGACGTTGCATCATCTTTCAGCAAAGGGGTTTCTTCCCCGAAAATCCTTGCAGCCACCCGCACGTAGTGCGTTGGAGGAAATGAATGCCTTAATGGCATTCATTCCTTCAACACGAAGAACTGAGGATGCGGATTTCTCGCGTTGTCATGTTAATTGCTTGTTTTTTTGGGCGCTGAACAAAAGAGGACGTGCGGGAAATAAAAAATGTATCGCATATATCGTAGTCTTACGGGGATGGACGTGTTGCTTGAGGAAAAACCCCTTTTTCGACTCGGAAGTCGACAGGCTGATAGCGCAAAGACGAAAAATACCATGGCAAACATGATTCCCGCAAAAGAATACACCAAATTCCCCGAAACCGACCACGGCGCCGAAGAAATTGCCTTCGACGCGTTCGAACAATATCTGCCGGGGGAATACATCGTCTACCACTCCTTCGACTGGTACCAATCGGAAAACCGTTCGTATGAAGACCGGATCGAAGGGGAGATCGACTTTCTCATTTGCGACCCCGACGGACGGTTGCTCATCATCGAAGTCAAATCCGGCACCATCGGATACCACAGCGAAACCGATCAATGGTTTCGCCGAATCCACGAGAACAAAAGAAAACCGATCGAAACCAACCCCCTTGAACAAACCGAAAGTGCCCGCAAACGCCTGGTGGAAGCATTGAAACAGAATCCGAACATCGGGCCGAAAGGGAGGTGTCCGGGGCTGGTGGGAACAGCACTCTGCTTCCCCGGCATGAATCGGGACGAAGCGGTGCAAATCAATGACATCAGTTTGCCGAAGAACCAGCTGCTGTTTTTCGACGACCTGGAGGAGGAGGTACTGGAGGACCGGATTGAACAGCAGTACACCCGAACACGAAACGAGCTGCCATTCGACCCGGACGGATTGAGTGATCGGGAGGTGGACACCATGAAAGAGCAGGTACTGCCGAACACGTTTGACATCCCCCGGAGTTTGCGGAACCGGCTGAACACCTCCTCACGAGCGGTCCATCAACTCACGGAAAAGCAGAAACAGTTTTTGAGTTTCCTGAACGGAGCGAAGGAAGCCTACATCAAGGGGTACGCCGGATCCGGCAAGACGTTCCTGTCGATTGAACAGGCAAACCGACTTTCGGACGAGGAAAGCGAGGTTCTCTGGCTCTGTTACAACAAAATCCTGTCCCGAAAACTACCCACCCGGTACGATACGGACGATATTGAAATTTCACACTACCACGAATTCGCCAACCTGTTCTGTCGGGAACACGGTGTCAATCTTTTTGATCATCACGATGACGAAGATCCCGACTTCTGGCAGCGGACCGTGCCCGAACTGTTTCTTGACACGGCCGAGGAAGCCGACAGAACATACGACGCGATCATCCTTGACGAAGCCCAGGATTTCCTGGGATCTTACGTGATCGGGCTGCGTGAACTGCTGTCCGAAGACGGCCGGTTTTACGCGTTCTACGACCCACGACAGAACGTGTACCACGAACAGCTTCCCGAATGGCTGGTCGAACACGATGAAGAGGCCATGCTCCTTCCCAACAACGTCCGCAACACCGAGGAAATCTCACGAACAAGCGCCGTGCTCGGCGACTTCGAATACGACGAGCACGTGAAGCATCTGGGCCCCTCCGGCCAGCCCGTTCGAGTGTCCACCGTCGACGACCGGCGGGACGTCCGCGAGCAGCTGCGAAAAGCATTTCACGAGGTGTTCAACGAAGAAAACATAAGCACGGAACGCGCCGTCGTCCTCGGCTACCGCCGCTTCAAGAACACCGTTCTCGGCGACGACCCCGACTTCGGCAACTTCACGCTCGTTGACATGAAGGACCGCTATGATGAGCGGGCCCCCGACGGACAGGACGGCGACGCGGTCCCGGTTCCCCTTGACAGGATGGAAGTTGCCTATTATACCATTCACTCGTACAAGGGCCTGGACCGGGATATCGTCTTCCTGGTAAACCCCGAGGCCGGCGAAAAGCATGTACTCGACTACGCCGGCGCCAGCCGTGCCCGGCATCTACTGTGGATAATGACCGAGGATCCGAACATCGAGAGGAACATCAGGAAACAGGCCCCGGACTCCATTGAGACCGAATAAAGAAATCCCACAAAATTCGACCACCATTTTTCCAATGAAGTGCGGACCGTTGACGCGCGTACTCATCGCCTGGCTGGCGGTGGTTTTGCTCGTTGGTACGGCCCATACCCTCCGGTCGCAGGAACAGGGTGTTCCACGAAAAGATAGCAACGGACTGGTTTCCTGGCATATTTCCTTCGAAGGTTCTCTCCATAGTGCGGCTATCGGGCGGGAAGTGGCCTATTATATCTCGAACCCCGGAGGTCGAGAAGAAGACGTCCTGAACGCCAACACCGCTCATCGGCATACAACAAGCTGGAATCCACTTCTGGTCTGTGTGGTGCTAAAAAGCGGAACGATTCGCTGGTCCCGATCGCTGGAAAGCAGGGCCTGGCTCGCCGTGGACCCGAAGAATGATAACTGTCACGTGTATGGACGGCGATGGATGACCTTCTCGGCCGGGGATGGGGCCGTACTTCGAAAAACGGAGGAGCTTACCAAATACGGCATCGACGGTATTCGATTTGAATCCGAAACGGTCGTGTCCGGATCGCAAAATCATGATTTTGAACCCGGACAGGAATGGAGGGTGATCGACGCGCAAAAGGAACAACTCGTAAAACAGAACATCATCGATCAGCGACTTCGGTCTCCGGACGAACAATATCGACTTCGGGTCGGCGGCGTTGGAGGAAAACGACAGCTTGAAGCTCTGAGCACGGACGGGCGGGAAACCATCTGGACGTACGAGCGGGACGTTGCCCCTCCGATTCTTGAAACTCCTCTTCCTACCTGGCATAACGACCGAGTTTACTGGCTGAACGGAGCGACGAATCGTAAAACGGAACTTGTCTGTTTTAACGGAGAAACGGGAGAGGTCCTCTGGCGTCACACTCTTTCATCGGGTCTGCACGACGACGAAGGTTCATACGTTTTACCGTGGGACCCGATTCGAATTCAGGGAAACCGAATTTTGCTCCTGGAAGGGAACGGTCAGATCAAGATTCTGGACGCCGGGACGGTAAAAGCGTCCCGCTCATACATGTGTCTCCCCGGAATCACGGAGGAACAACTGATCGTGTTTACACCGAACGAGGCCCGGGCATACCCGCTGACGTCCGGCGAGAAGAAGTCGCGCCGGAAAAAGCTGTTAAAGCAGATCGAACGGAACGTCAAAGACGGAAAATTGAACCGCGCACTTCATCGATCGGCCAACGCCATCCATCATGACCTCGATTTTGCCGCGGCTTACCGTCGCGCCTCGAACGTCCTTCGAAAAATGGACCGACCGGACGAGGCCCTGTATTTTCGAGCTCGGGCGCTGGAACGTTCAGGTGGAGGAACCGATCCAGTGCTTCGAGAACAGATCGGACTGAAGCGGATTATTCAGCTGAATGCTC
>CAZSFH010000126.1:3559-8474 GCA_964606115.1 uncultured Planctomycetia bacterium
AAACCCGTTAATCTATCGTCAGGATTGGGTGGTCAAAAGTGATACCGTCATGAACCCGGACCTGCATCGTGGGAACTGGGTGTTTGCCGGAACCCGGGATGGACGACTGATTGGCATTCATATCAACTCCCTCCGGACCCGAACCGTAGGACAAACGCCGAACGAAATCGCCGCCATTTACGAGAACAGGGAGATTTTCCTTCGGGATAAATCGTCTCGAAAAACCTTCCAGCGAATTTCGCTACCCCTGCTGAATGAACCAACTTCCGAGGCCGTTCCGGACGAATGGCATACGGTAACCGGTCGATCCGGGAACGCGCTATTTCACGATGGAAAATATATTCGACCCGAAGCAAATGGAAAGCTGGAGGTATGGAATCCCGAACAGACGTCGTACAAAGTCCTCGAACCGAAAATTGACGTGAAAAAGGATTGGGAGATTACAACCGCTTCCGGAGACAAAATCGGATACGGACACTCCGGCATTTTCGAACTCGATCAGAAATGGCGTCCAGCTTCATGGATCTTTCAGAGTCGCGAGGGATTGGTGGAACGGCTTCGATTAAACCGGGGGCACATGGGGGGTCTCTTTCTTACGGCAGACCAGGGATGGCAACTTCGGATCCTCAGCCGGGAAGGAGAAATTCTGCGAACCGTCTCCACTCGCGGTGGGGCCTTTACGTCAGCCAGCGATCAGTTTCGAAAATGGGGAGGAGGCTACCTTCTCAGTGCCCGGGACTGGCTGTGGGTCCATCCCGACGGCGATATCCCGGATCGGAAGCTGGCCCCACCAACCGGCGACCTGGAGTTTATTGATGCCTGGTGGTCCGAGGAGGAGAACTGGTTTGGAATCCCGGTACAGGCGGGAAACCACATGTTTGTCCCGACGCGACACGGCAGCGTATACGTATTTGACGCGGCGTTCCCGATACGAGCAGCAAAGAAAACGTCCGGGTATTGAGGATTTCGGCGTTATTTCTCGTCGACAATGCACTTTTCCACGGCATTGTCTCCTCAAATGTCCTGGTGCACCACAAAAATTGGAGGCTGAGTACGTCAGCCTGTTTGAGCCGTTCTCGTGTTTTGAAACGAAAACACCATGTGGGGACTCAGCCGACGTGAAGCAACAGTGGGACGTGAAGCGGGGTGATCCGCTTTGACGAAGTTTTGTGAGGAGATTCACAGGCCAGAGACCAAACGAACCGGGTTTGGTCGTGGTGTATCCGGACCCCGTTTGGAGACCTCTGTCCGACCGTCAACTGTGTGAATCCTCCCTGCCGAATCTTTGTTCGGGACCCGAACCGGTGAACCCGATACCGCGAAACACCGGGTGTTTTGTTGTACCTGTTCAGGTTTTATTTAGTAAATATTTATAATATAATTTCGATAGATTACTAAAATACCCGCAACGTCAGCGAAACGAGTTACGTCGAAAAGCGCGGAGCCCCCAGAAGGCGATGCTGTCAGAGTATCGCCGAGGAGGGTGTTAAAAATTCTATTCAGCGTAACTCGTATTGTTTCAGAGAGATCGAATTCAATTGGAATCTCCGGGGGATTACGGATTCTCGACGACGCGCTGACGATATCGCCTTCGAATCCGCAAACTACGGAGGCTCAGTTTCAATCTACTTGAGAAGCGGAGTTTTTTTTAGCAGTCTCCAAGCAAGGAGGAATTACGTATGGTCATCTGGATATTCATTAATTTGCCCGAAGTTCACTTGAATTGTTTCAGAGAGGCGAACCATGAGTGATCAGGTCAATATTGCCATTGCCGGGCTCGGATTCGGGGCCGAATTTATTCCGATCTATCAGGCTCATCCGGACGCGAACATGTACGCGATCTGCCAGCGTACCGAATCGAAATTGAACGAGATCGGTGACGAGTTCGGTGTGGAGACCCGGTACACGGAGTACGAGGAGATGGTTCGGGATCCGCACGTGGACGGGGTTCATATTAACACCCCGATCCAGGTGCACGCGGAGCATACGCTGAAGGCTCTGGATGAAGGAAAACACGTTTCCTGCACGGTCCCGATGGCCACCAGTGTGGACGACTGCCGGAAGATAGTTGAAAAGGCGGAGGAAACCGGTCTCAAGTATACGATGGCCGAAACGGTGGTTTACAGCCGGGAATTCCTGTTTGTCAAGGAAATGTACGAGAACGGTGAACTGGGCGAGATTCAGTATCTCAAGGCCTCTCATCCCCAGGACATGGATGGCTGGCCGGAATACTGGGAATACATGAAACCGATGCACTACGCGACTCACGTCGTCTCCCCGATCCTGAGTCTCGTGGGAAACCCGGCCGAACGGGTGAGCTGTTTTGGTTCGGGCCGAGTCCGGGACGACATTGCTGAGAAATCCGGGAATCCATATGCCGTTGAGTCGTGTCACATCGACATTCATAACTCGGACTTAACCGGTCATATCTGGCGTTTCCTGTTTGACGTGGCCCGGCAGTACCGGGAAAGCTTTGACGTGTACGGATCAAAGAAGAGTTACGAATGGCCGTTGATCGAGGAGGAGGAACCGGTCATTCATACGGCCAAGGAACCGGAGCCGGAAATCCCCGAGCGCATGGAGGTGCCCGACTACGCGCATCTGCTTCCGGAGCCGATCCAGCAGTTCACACAGGCCGTCGAGGACGAGGAGCACCTTTCGTTCATTCAGGGCGGAGGACACGGCGGCTCGCATCCGCATCTTGCTCATGAATTTGTCGATTCCATTGCGAACGACCGTGACCCGTACCCGGGACCGGCAACGGCCGCGAACTGGACGTGTGTGGGGCTCCGGGCGCACGAATCAACCATGGATGGGGGCGCCATGAAAAAACTGCCGTCGTTTACGATCGACGAAAACAGCTGATGAACGGAGGGGCTGACCACCCCCGTTAACTTAAGCGGAAACATGGGGCAAAAGAAGGATCTGTCTGTTAAGCCCCTGAAAGCGGAGTAAAACGGAGCGAACCCGGGGGTATAGGTGATTTTGCAAATAAGGATTCTCGAGCGTTAGCGAGAGAATGGATCGTCATGGAACGTTCCATTCTGCTTAAGTTAACAGGGGTGGGGATCTGACACGGGTAAGACGTGGAGGGGGGATCGGCAGGAACGATATCCGGGACCGATCGAGTATGATCACGCGAGTGCGATCGGCAATGTGAGGTCCGGTTTTTCCGCGGGATACATCTGATCCGTTCTCTTCAGGAACGTCTCGACCGTCTCGAATTTTTCGGACTTCAATGATTGAGTGGATCCGTTTAGAATTACCACTTTCAACTTAGCTTTTAAAAAGGACCATCCAATGAAATCCATGAGACGATTCTTGTTTTTCATCCCTGTGATCCTTTTTCTTTTTCCGGCAGGCGACGTTTTCGGGAAAGAACTGCATCCCTTTGAGCACAGGCAACTTACTCACAAATTTTACGCGGAAGGGGCCAATTTTGCGGACATTAACCGGGACGGCCACCCGGACGTGGTCGCCGGCCCGTTCTGGTTTGAGGGGCCGAACTTCGGGAAAAAGCACGCATTTTATCCTCCGAAGGAATACGGGGTCGATCAGTATTCGAATAATTTTCTCGTTTTTACGGAAGATTTCACCGGGGACGATTGGGTGGATATTCTGGTGATCGGTTTTCCGGGCAAGGCGGCAAGGTTGTACGTTCATCCCGGTAAAGGGGGCTATGATCAGCACTGGAACAACCATAAGGTATTTGACGGCGTCGACAACGAATCTCCGACCTTCAAAGATATCAACGACGACGGGAGGCGAGAATTGATCTGCCAGCACGAGAATCAGTTTGGGTACGTCACGGTCAACGAGTCCGATCCGACCGCAGCGTGGACGTTTCATCCCATATCCAAAAAGGTCGCCGGCGGACGTTTCACACACGGATTGGGCGCGGGCGATGTGGATGGAGATGGACGTATGGATGTACTGGAAAAAAATGGCTGGTGGGAACAGCCCGACTCCCTTGAGGGAGATCCCCTCTGGACACATCACGAGTATACGTTCACCAAACACGGCGGCGCCCAGATGCTGACGTACGACGTGGATGGGGATGGTCATCAGGACGTGATTACATCGCTTGATGCTCATGGATACGGACTTGCCTGGTTCGAACAGGTGAAAGAGGAAGGGGAGATTACGTTCAAAAAACATCTTATCATGGGCGAGGATTCGTCGAGCAATCGGTTCGGCGTGGCGTTCAGTCAGCATCACGCCCTCACACTGGCGGACATCGACGGAGACGGCGTAAACGATCTCGTGACGGGCAAGCGCTGGAAAGCGCACAATGGAAAAGATCCCGGCAGCGACGAACCGGCGGTCCTGTACTGGTTTCGGCTGATGCGAAAGGACGACGGGGTGGAATTCGTACCGCATCCCGCACACAACAATTCGGGGGTCGGTACACAGGTGGTGACCGGGGACCTCGATCAGGACGGGAATACGGATATCGTCACGGCCAATAAGAAAGGGATTTACGTGCACCTTCAGCGACCGCGGACCGTGTCAAAAGGGAAATGGGAATGGGCTCATCAGCCGGGGATGCTGACAGTGGGACGAACACCGAAGCAGACGGCTCGGGCCCTGAACGTGCCGGACGGATTTGAGGTCACGCTCGCCGCCGGGGAACCGGACGTCACACAGCCGATCGCGATGGCGTATGACCACCAGGGCCGATTATGGGTTGCGGAGCATGTGGAATACCCGAACTGGAGCGAGGAGGGCGACGACCGGATTCTTGTCTTCGAGGACACGGATCAGAACGGAACACTCGACAAACGGACGGTCTTCAAAGAGAACCTGAATTTCGTCAGCGGACTGGAAGTCGGCTTTGGCGGGGTGTGGGTGGGAACGCCCCCCGACCTGCTTTTTATTCCGGATCGGGACCGGGATCTTGAACCGGATGGGAAAC
>CAZSFH010000127.1:0-8456 GCA_964606115.1 uncultured Planctomycetia bacterium
CCACTCGCTGAGATCTCACTGAGTGCACGCACCCTTTTCAGATCCGGTCTAGATAGACCTCATCTGAAAAGGTAGCGCACGCTCAACGGGCCGCATTTTCGGTCAGAAAGTGCGGATTTTTCCCGAGGTTATGCTAGAGGGTGTGCATAATCGAAGGGAAATTCGTGCTTTCCGGCCAAAATACGGCCCGTCCCGTATGGAATGACCCTTCAGCGAGCGCTCTTCGGCGTCGAAGAGCGCGGAGTCCGTCGCAGGTGGCTGCGATAGGGTTTACATGCTCAGGTTCAGGGACCGAAGATTGGATCATAAAGCTCTCCATCCTTTAAGGGTTCTGATTTATCACGATCGTTGTTTTGTTGACGATCAAGACGAAACAAATACAGGGAACTGACGATCAAAATCAGACAGAACACCATAATACCGGCTTTTTGCAGAGATGTGATACCGTCGAGTGTGGTGACCTGCCCTCCGGTTTTCTTTTGTGAAGACTCCAGGAGTAAGACCGAGGTATTGTACGTGATATGAATAAAAAGGGACGGGAGGAGACTTCGGCTTTCCCACACCGCGGCAACCAGGTAAAATCCGAGAACCGTCATCAAGATCTGCCGGAGGAGCACACCATGGAGGACGGCAAAAAGCGTGGTCGTGATGATCGCACCGCCGATGAACCCTGTTGATTCAGAGCCGGCCCGGAAGAGGAACCCTCGAAAAAGAATTTCCTCGGCAACCGGGGTGAGGACGGCGATAATAAGAAATAACCAGGCCGGATGGAGCGCCAGAATTGGTTCCATTTGTTTGCGAAATTGTTCAAGCTGTTCGGTCGTGGGACGGATTCCGTCCACCTTGATCAGCTGTGATCGAAGAACGAGGAGAAGTATCATAATTCCGACGAAGCCGATCAGCAGACCGGCGCTGGAGCGAATACCAGGAAAACGAAGAAAAAAGGTCCGTTTGGGATTAAAGCGAAACATGTAACAGGCCCAGATCGGAACGGCAATCATAACAAAACGTTCCATCAAGAATGTGCCCAACCGGCCCAGGAAACGGGCAGAGAAAAACAACACACCGATGCCGACCATAATGATCAGTACAGCGTGGGTCATACTCGGCACATCCGGGTGTTCCAGATTCAGATTCCCCTGGTTCTCCTGTGGAGTCATGGTCCGTCCGGTCGTTCGTCATTCTCATCGGATAAGTCGATCTCCCTCTCGACGGAGCGTGGTACCTCCAGGAGATCGGCCAGGGACCAGTCTAACCGCCAGATTTCATTTTCAAGAACGAACCGGTACGTCTGGGAATAGTCCGTTTTGGTCGGATGTCGAAGAGTAAGGGTCCCGGTTCCGTCGTCCGGGTTGAGGGTTTGATCTGTGATGTTCCAGGTCATGAGCCGGTAGCGCTCGAGGATGCCCGGCTTCGTTTTGTTCAAAAACGTTTTGATTCGGGATCTGGTATAGAGCTTCCGTGTGCGGGAGCTCATGAGAAGGTACACGTACTTCCAATCTTCCTGTCGAAGCAGGTTTCGAAGCCGCTTAAGGGTGATCCGCGGGGATTTCTCACCCTGCATCTTCGTTGGATCGCTTTCGGGCTCCTCCGTATTCACGCATCCCGTAGTGGTTATCAAACCGGCCAGAAAGATGAACAATCCCAATTTTAGATATTTCATTCTTCGTCGGAGGGAGTAAAAAGATACGTTTCATCCGATCGAGGCATGCCCAATTCATCGGCCAGGAAAAACCTGATCCGCCAGTACTGCTTTCCATCATCCGTGGTTTCTCGAATCAACTCGTACCGATTTTTGGGATCGTCCTTATTCGGAGGGGCCATCGTGACAAACACGCGACGGGGAGATTCCTTGTTAACGGATTTGACGGTCCAGTTCTGGATTTTCCATTGAAGGAGTTTCCCGGCCCTGGTTTTGTTCATCAGGCCGTGAAAGTGATTTAGTTTATACCGTTTTCGGGTATCACTGCTGAAATACCGGTACGCATCGGAAAACTTCCCCTCTTTCATTTTTTTGACAAACGCTTTAAACGTAGCTTCGGGGGACCCGTGGCTGGGGGGTGGAGGTGACAGCCACGCACAACCGTGCAGACATAACAACACCCCGGCAGTCGTGAATGTCAGAAACGTCCTGGTAATTTTACAGGTGGATATATTCACGTCCTCTGACGAAATATCGACCTATTATTCAAGAAGGGCCTCGACAAATGGTTCCGGTCGGAAGGGTTCGATATCCTCTGGTTCCTCACCGATACCGATAAATTTCACCGGGACGCCCAGCTGTCGCTGGATGGGAATGAGTACTCCTCCTTTCGCCGTTCCGTCCAGCTTGGCAAGCACGAGTCCGGTGAGTTCGGTACATTCATGAAATTCTTCCGCCTGACGAATCGCGTTTTGCCCCACCGTGGCGTCCAGAACGAGCAGGGTTTCGTGGGGGGCTCCGTCAATTTGTTTACCAAGTACTCGCTTGATCTTTTCCAGTTCCTTCATCAGGTTTTTCTCCGTGTGAAGGCGACCGGCGGTGTCCACAAATACACAGTCGTGATCACGAGCTTTCGCGGCTTCAGCCGCATCGTAAACAACCGCCCCGGAGTCCCCTCCCGCCTCATGCTTGACCAGATCGGTTCCGATGCGGTCCGCCCAGGTTTCGAGCTGTTCTACAGCAGCCGCTCGAAACGTATCTCCCGCGGCGAGAATAGACGATCGACCTTCCTGTTGATACCGGTAGGCCATCTTTGCGATCGTCGTGGTTTTCCCGGATCCGTTGACGCCGACCACCAGAAAGACCGTTGGTCCATCCTCATTCCAGTTGACCTCGTGTTCCTCCCCCCGGTCGAGCAGATCAATCAGTTTCCGCTCGAGGAACGGACCCACCTCCTCCACTTCTTCGATTTCTTTATTCCGGTACGCCTCTCGAAGTTCGTCAATAATTTCCGTAGTGGTGTCCACCCCCACATCCGCGGTAATCAACACCTCCTCGAGTTGCTCGAGAAATTCATCGTTGATCGTGCGGTGCATCGTCAGCAGTTTCTGGAACCCGTCGGCGATCAGGTCCCGTGTCTTGCTCAGACCTTCCTTCAGCTTGTTGAATGCTTTCCCAATGATACCCATGGTTGTCACTCCGATCCTGGTTTTTCTTCAATTCGGTCAAGAATGGCATTTACGAATTCGTGTGAATCCCTGGAGCCCAGTTGCTTGGCCAGCTCCACACACTCATTGATCACCACCGTGCGTGGTGTTTCGGACTCATACAGGATTTCAGCAATTCCCAGTCGTATAATGTTCCGGTCCACAACGGACATACGATCGATCTGCCAGTTTTCGGACAGCGATTCAATCCGCGGGTTAATGTCGTCCAGATGATCAACAACGATATCGATCAGTGATCGTCCGAATTGTTTCGTGTCTTCGGTCAAATTGTCCTGGTTAAGGTATTCCTCCGGGTTCAGTTCGTCGTCCGGACGGAGGTCATGTGCATAGAGGAATTGAACGACCGCTTTTCGAGCGCGGGTTCGTTCCGGAAGCTTTGTAGCATTGTCGTCGACGTCGTTCTCGGTCATAAACGAAATTACGGGGTTGCTGAATCACGGTTTGTGCTGGAAAGCTGCTGCTGATGATTGATCATCTGGAGAAATGCACGGGCCGATTCCTTCCCTTTGTTTGTTCCTTCCTCCGTCAAACCGGCGCGTTCTCGAGCCTGTTCGTGTGTGTCGCAGGTAAGAACACCAAAAATGACAGGAACGTCTTTTTCAAGAGCTACGTCCTGGAGTCCGGAAGTAGCAGCGGAACAGATGTATTCAAAATGCGGGGTCTCTCCCCGGACCACCGCGCCGAGTGCAATGATTCCATCCACCTCGACATAACGATCGATTCGATTTGCGGCCTGTGGGAGCTCGAAAGCCCCCGGAACCTCATATGAAAATAAATTTTCCTCAGGGAGCCCGGCGTCTATCAGAATTTCGATGGCCCCGTCAAGCAGTGCTCGGGTGATGTCACGGTTGAACCTGGCGCGTATCAGTGCCGCGGAACGTTCTTCCGGCGACGTAACTTTAATTTCAGATGGTCGAACGGTCTGTTCTGACACGGAGATATGAGAGAGAAAAGAACATTATTGATGGTCAAGTAGGAACAGGTCGACTGATTCCTTTTGAACAGTTTGAGCTCATTTATTTTACGAGATACGAAGCTATAAAGAAAAGAGGCACGGAAACGGGTGTTTTCTCGTAAAATAAAGATGAGAACCGTGCATGGACGGTTCTTCGGACGGATTGAAATCGCACTGGTTGAAACATGTTTCGTGTCCGGATTATGATAAGAACAAACTTGAAAAGAGTCGTGCTGGGATATCTTTTACGAAGAAGATCGCACGTGTTAATTCTTTCGTACAAACCGCGGAAACATATTGAGCGATATGCCTGAACCTTCCATGAAAGAGAACTGGCTTTTCACACTGCTCGTTCCAGCAGTATTTCTTTTTTCCGCCTGTCAAATTTCCGAGACCGGTGGGAATCGCATCAATTCCGGATCGTATGAGCCGAACTGGGCCTCTCTTGACAGCCGCCCCACCCCGGACTGGTACAAACGAGCCCGATTCGGGGTCTTTGTTCAATGGGGGGTCGCCTCCGTGCCGGCATATGCTCCGGCGGGTCAGGGTGAATACGCGGAATGGTATTGGAAACGACTCCGCGATGAAAACGATTCATCAGCAGGTCCGACTCAGGCGTATCACAACCGGATGTTCGGGCCGGACGTCAGCTACGCGGACCTCGCGAGTCAATTCGAAGCAAGACAGTTCAGCGCACGAAAATGGGCAAAATTGTTCAAACAGTCCGGTGCAAAATATGTCGTATTTGATGCCAAACATCACGACGGTTACGCGATGTGGCCGAGCAAGTACAGCTGGAACTGGAATGCCAAAGACGTGGGGCCGGAAAAAGATCTTGTCGGTTCGTTAACAGAGGCGGTTCGTGAACAGGGTCTTCGCATGGGCCTCTACTACTCACTTTACGACTGGTTTCATCCACTGTATCAATCGGACGTGGATCGATACGTGGATCGATACATGATCCCGCAGATGAAAGAGCTGGTTCGCATGTATGAGCCTCACCTTCTCTGGGTGGACGGCGAGTGGGATCATGATTCGGAAACCTGGCGAAGCAAACAGTTTCTAACCTGGCTTTTCAATGAATCCCCGGTACGTGGAGAGATCGCCGTGAACGATCGATGGGGAAAAGAAAGTCGGAACACACACGGAGGTTTTTTTACCTCGGAATATGGAAGCGACGGAGAGAAGCGTTTTTCCAGCTCCAGTAAGGACGTGCACATCTGGGAGGAAATTCGGGGGATCAGCGATTCGTTCGGTTACAACCGAATGGAAGAAGCCGAGCATTATTTGTCCACCGGGGAGCTTATAAAACTCCTGGTGCGAACGGTTAGCAAAGGAGGAAATTTACTTTTGAGTATCGGCCCGAGATCGGATGGGTTGATTCCTCCCATTATGGAAGAACGGTTGATTGAGATGGGTCGCTGGCTGGAGGTGAACGGCGAGGCGATTTACGGTAGCCACCGGTGGCCGGGGCCGGGTGCGGAACACGAAGACATCCGTTTCACCCGAAAAGAAAACACCGGTTACGTGCATCTTCTGTCGTGGCCGGGAGACGAGCTGGTACTGAAACATGTGAGTGTCCAAGAAAACTCGACCGTCACGTTTCTCGGACGTTCATCGGAACTGAGCTGGAACAAGACGGACACCGGGATTCGAATCAATATTCCGGATATTACGATCGATGACCTTCCGAGCCGCCACGTGCAGGTCCTCAAAATCGAAGGGCTCCGATGATCCGCGCTCAATCCTTTTTAAGTGTCTAACTATACAGAGAGGAAATACCGTCGTGAAGCCACCAACCCCTTTTCGAACGTGTTTACCGATCGTTGTCTTTCTCCTGATTTCCCCGCTTTTTGTCAGTGCTCAGGAAACGTCAGAGATCAAACCCGGTTCGTACGAGCCGAACTGGAACTCGCTGGATAGCCGCCCCACCCCGGACTGGTATCAGGACGCCAAATTTGGCATTTTTATTCACTGGAACGTCTCTGCGGTGCCGGCTTACGCCCCGGCGGGACAGGGTGAATACGCCGAGTGGTACTGGAAACGGCTTCGGGACGAGGAAGATCCGCTTCACAGTCAGTTTGAAGCGTTTCACAATCGGATGTTCGGACCGGACGTCAGCTATGTAGACCTCGCGAGTCAGTTTAAGGCAAAACAGTTCAGCGCGCGGAAATGGGCGAAACTGTTCAAGAATTCCGGCGCCCGGTACGTGGTTCTCGTGTCGAAACATCACGACGGGTACGCTCTGTGGCCGAGCAAGTATAGCTGGAACTGGAACGCCGTCGACGTCGGGCCCGGGAAGGATCTTCTGGGAGCCCTTACGAAAGCCGTGCGAAAACAGGGGCTTCGCATGGGATTTTACTATTCCCTGTATGAGTGGTTCAATCCGATGTACAGGGAGAACGTGAAAGCGTACGTGAAACAACACATGATTCCGCAGATGAAGGAGCTCGTCAACACGTACAAACCGGATGTGCTCTGGACCGATGGGGAATGGTCTCATCCCGCGTCAACCTGGAGGAGCAGGGAATTTTTGACCTGGTTGTTCAACAAATCCCCCGTTCGGAAGGACGTCGCGGTCAACGATCGCTGGGGAGAGAATACCCGTGGAAAACATGGGGGGTTCTTTACTTCCGAGTACGGTTCCAACTACGGCGCAAAAAATGATTCCGGCGAATCTCAGGCGGTCCCGATATGGGAGGAAACACGAGGTATTGGAGATTCGTTCGGGTACAACCGAATGGAGGAAGCCGAGCATTACACGTCCACCCGTCTTCTCGTTAAACTGCTTGTTCGAACGGTGAGCCGCGGGGGAAACCTCCTGCTGAATATCGGACCGCGTGCGGATGGTCGGATACCACCAATCATGGAAGAACGACTGCAAGAAATCGGTCGTTGGTTGAACGTGAATGGAGAAGCGATCTACGGAACAGATCGCTGGACGGCTCCCTCCTCCGACCATCCCAAGATTCAATACTCCCGAAAGGGAAATACAGGATATGTTCATCTTCTCACGTGGCCGGGGGATACCCTTCAACTTAAGAACGTTCAGACAAATTCCAAAACGACCATTTCCTTCCTGGGCCGATCCCCGGAACTGGACTGGTCTACGACGGAAAAAGGGATTGAAATCGACATTCCGCCCCTTACGGTGGATGAGATTCCGAGCCGACATGTTCAGGTTTTAAAAATTGAAAACCTTGGTCAATGATCATGAAACCAACCGGAATTCGGTCTCCGTTCAGCTCCGTCTAAATTTGATACTCCACTGCCCTCCTGATAAACTAACTATGATTTCCGTGTGAACGGAGATCATTGTACCCTGTGCATTGAACCCGTCCGGGTGATCCTCAACAACCAATAGACGGGTTCAACACTACCCGGAGTCCTTTTCTCCATTTCTGTATCGGAGGCTCCGGAGAGAAATTTGTTCAAGTCGCCCATCCATTCGTTTTATTTAAATTCACGGAGAACGACCTATGGCATACGATTTACCTCCCCTACCCTACGATTACGATGCGCTTGAGCCACACATCGACGAGCGAACGATGAAGATTCATCACGACAAGCATCACGCCGGATACACCCGTAAAGTCAACAACGCCCTTGATGGAACGGCGTTCGAGGACGAACCTATTGAGAACATTCTTCGTACCCTCAGTGATCTTCCTGGAAAGATTCAGACGGCCGTTCGGCAGAACGGTGGTGGATTTGCCAATCACAAACTCTTCTGGCAGGTGATGTCACCAAGTGGTGGCGGAGAGCCGTCCGGTTCCCTTTCGAACGCCCTGTCATCGGCCTTCGGGGGTTTTGATCAGTTCCGGGACGAATTCTCCGATGCTGCATCCGGCCGATTTGGATCCGGCTGGGCATGGCTCGTCGTTAACGACGGGGAGCTTGAGGTACTCAATACTCTGAATCAGAACAGTCCGCTTCTGCATGATCTCCAGCCGATTCTCGGCCTGGACGTGTGGGAGCACGCTTATTATCTGAACTACCAGAACAACCGAGGTGAGTACATTGACGCGTTCTGGAACGTCGTCAACTGGGACGAAGTCGCCAAACGTTACGAACAGGCAACATAAAGGAACGCCGCGCGACAAAATGAAGACAAAAGAGCCCGCCGCGATGGCGGGCTCTTTTTTTTTTGATGAGATACGTTCAAAGTCCTTATTCGTTATGAGCAAGCACAATTGCCATCGTTTTTTCGTTTGTCCACTCTTTCTGATCGTATTCTGGCTCGGGTCGGGGATTTTATCGGGACGACATCCAGCTGCTCAGGAAGACGAACAACCTCCTAGGAGACTGCTGAAAAACCCCCGCTTCGTCAGTACGATCACAATCGGTGCGG
>CAZSFH010000128.1:0-218 GCA_964606115.1 uncultured Planctomycetia bacterium
GCTCGATGGCCTCTATCCTTCGGCCTGGGAAGGCCGTCTGTACGACCCTGTGAATCTGCTCGCACATCGATGGAGTGACCGCAATAACGTTATCGTCGAATCAAAAACAGCGCGGTCGATTTCGAACTTTTGTGCAAGGTATCGATACAGAATCAACGTTCTTTGAAGACAAAAGGTTTGATGATCGGGAGGACTCTCATCATAGCGGGCGCCGGGCC
>CAZSFH010000128.1:241-8317 GCA_964606115.1 uncultured Planctomycetia bacterium
TTCGTTTGACACGTTAACAAACGACTCGCCATCAAACGACCGCCTGGTCGAATAGCTTCGATTTCATCCCATTTAATGGGAACTTTCGAATCGATGTACGAGCCTTGGAATAGGCTCTAATGACATGCAGGGTATCGGAACAATTCAGTGGAAACTCCGACCACAACCGCGAAGCAAATTCGGGGGCGAAGAGGCTGCCTTGAGAGGATATTAGGAACAAATCAAGTTGCAGATCCATCAAATTTCGGCCCGAATTTCTTCCCCAGATGGAAACTCAGGAAACGCCGAACCATCAAAAACCATTTAAAAAACACAGCGAGAAACCGCAACATCCCCGATAAAAATTCAGACAGTGTTTATTCGACTCCAGACAGTGATATCGTTCGATCTACCGCACTGCAAATGGCTGGGATGGCACTGCCATTTCTGTTCATCGGTCTCTTAGGCGAACCAATAATAGAATTTCAACCAGGTGGTGACGTTACTGTACTCAACATCCATTCCGGTGATATCTTCGTACCAATACTGGCCCTTGGGTTCGCAATCCTATCTTGGAGTATCCTTTTTATATTCGATATGGACGAAATCGATTTCTTGCTTGGTTCAATTCTTGGTCCAGTTATTGTGTTCTTTGGGCTAGTTGTCATTAGGGCCGGACTGTGGCAATTGATAAATTTCTATCCCGATTTAGGCTTACAGGCACCCGCAGCGTACTGGTTCAATATCATAGATTTTATTGTACCGGATTTCGGTAGTCTGTTCGGATTCGTGGGGTCCTACAGCCTCGCAGGATTTGTAGCTGTCCTAATACATCGACGATTAGAAATCCATGGCATTCTATCACTCGAACGTTAATTGGCTAGAATACGGCGGGATAATCCCTCCCAAGGCCTTATTGACATTTCTCTCTTGACGAGGAGATGTGGGATCGGGTTGTTCTCAGACTGCCCCCCTACACTGGTTGTTATCACGTCTTAAGCCAGGTAAAAAATATTCATATTTGATATTTTGGCATTAACCTCTTCGGACTATAATCGACCCTTCAACTCCGAGATCTTCGTGAGGGCCGCAAGTATAGTCATAGCGTCCTGAAACTAGAAACTGGTGTTGATGAGTGAAACCTTCGTCCTTAATATCACTGTGCCCATCCCATGTCGATTCATCTGGTTTGTTGATTACTTTCAAATTATGAGTATTACTCTTCCATACCCAAGTTACAATCGTACCCACCGGTATCTTGACTTCAGCAGGTTCAAATCGGAAATCTTCGTCTGGACCGACCAACACCGTGGTTTGTGGAGTAGGCGGTACAGGAACCGGTGTCGCAGATGGTCGGTGTATTGACTCGGGATCGATGGAGCTGCACCCCGGGAACCACACCGAGGCGATCACACCGATTGACCGGAGATAGTTTCTACGAGATGTCTCGACATTCGAAGCTAGATGTGACCAATTATCTGGTATCATTCCAGATTGGCCGGGAGATAGCTCTGAGCCCTAACCCCAGTCAGAAAATCGGTATCCATTATCCTTCTTTTAGTGCGTAGAGGGTTCCATTTCTTGCTCCGAGATATACTGTCCCTCCCTCGAACACCGGCGTTGCGCCGGGCGAGAACCGCCACCCTCCACCCGATACGTTATCGATTGCGTGCAGATTGTTTTCCGAGAGTTCGTGAACGAAGAGCAGATCGTTCCCATTAGCTGGATTAACGGTCCGATCACCACCGCTGTCATAGATCCAGAATTCATCCCCCGTTTCATCATGAACAGCATATACGTTCCCTGCAAAACTCCCCATGAAGACGAACCCTGAGTCAATGGTCGGGCGGCCGAGTCGTTCACCCCCCGATTGATACCGCCATCGCTCTTTGCCTCGCTGATCAACGGCAAACAGCGTGCTAATCCCGTCTGAAAGATACACGCTCCCATTTTTTACCACTAAATTTTCCGATCGTTTAGATGGCATCGGGAACCGCCACTGTTCGGTTCCGCCGTGACTAAGAAAACGGAGTGACCCTTCCACATCAATTACGAATACGCCTTTGGAATTTACGGCGGGGCCCTCCTTAACTTGATCAAATCTCCAGCTAACCTTTCCAGTATCTGTCTCAATGGCGTATAACGTGGTGGACTGTGGTGGGTGAATATACAGCGTATCCCTATTGCGGTCGCCGTTCCATGTTCCGTTGACATCGCCTATTTTACGCCGCCACCGTTCGGATCCATCCGGAGCCAACGCGAGAACATATCTTGCCGTGGGTCGATAAGATCCGCTAGTCGTGACCGTGGTTGTCTGACCAGACCGAGAAGACGAGTCTGCTGGTGCGTCGAATCCAGCGATGTAAACCCCTTCGTCGGTCGCATCAATGATTTCGAACTCGCCGGATTGTTCTGTAAGCGAGAAACTCCAGTCTGCCTGTCCGTCCAGTGATAGACCATGGATACTTGCGTCGATGCCAGATGGACCGCCTGAAACGACGTAAATCCGATTTCCATGTAAGACGGGAGTGTGTGTGAATTCGCCCGGGATGTCGGATCGCCAATTCAGTTCACCCTCAGTAGACAGGGCATAGAGATCGTCGCTCGGCACATACAATTGCTCCTCGATGACTGGCGGGTTATCTAGCGTCATTCGGCCTTTGGTAGGAAAACGCCACCGGATGGTTTCATCGGCTGGCGTTGGAGTTTCTGGTCGAGGAGAAGGGCTCGTGGTTACCTCAGTGAGCGTATCTGTAGTCCTGGTTTTTTGCCGGGTTTGTGAACAACCGGCCAAGGTGAATAGTGTAACACTTGCTAGGCTTAGAATCGACCGACGAGATTCCATCTCTATATACCTCGATCAGAGTCCAGCCAAAGTAGTTACCGTATGATAAAATCGCTCTGTAGCTAGCAAAATCGGATGGCAATCCGCTATCTCGCGTGGCCACTATAGCCTCTAACTGTCCGGGAAGTACGTTAGTGAAAACTCAGTGGCTATCGTAGCTAACAGAACCGTCATGTATTTCGGCAGATACGCAATACAGTAATGTCAATATTTGGGGAGCCATCAATTGGCTCAAACTCCATTTCATTCAGGTGTCTTGCCGAACTTGTGATACCGACATTTCTACTGAGCGGGATCCCGATTATTTATGTGTTGTATTTCCCGATCTTTGGAAACTTGGACGAGTCATAGTTACTTGGATTATTTTTTATCGGGAGTATCGTTCCGATGATTGGCTTCAGACTTTGGAAACAAGACTCCAGATCCATCTCGTACTGGATAGTGGTGACTGTTCTGAATATGCTTATTCTAATTGGGATGATTGTGGTGGTTTATCTCCTAATCGTGATGATTTTCGGTTTTCCAGGTTCCTACTATTGACACGATGATTACTAACGGAGTACTAACACATACAGCCTTGAACGACAACTTCACCGATGCGATCGCTTCTGAGTCGCCCGAGGCCGGTCGTTTGGATAATCGATCCACGCAATGGCCTGCCAGGCAACAAATTTGCCAATGTGAATTTCAAGCAATGTCCCCGAGTGTTAGACTAACGGTGAAATGACTTGCAAGTAACAAGTTATGAGTTTCGCTACCCGACTTGACCTATACTTCCCGCAAACCACCCTGATGCTGACTAATAGGCGATCACGTGTTTAGGTGGTATTTACAGCAAATCAGCATGGTCCGGAGGGTGATTCGTCAGGAATGATCTCTTAAATGGACACTCATAGTGTATCAACGGATGGGCTACTTCATCTGATGCAATAGAAATCCCACCGTAATTAATTCGAAAACTGCTCTGGAAATATTCGAGAATACGGGGTGGCTGTCAATGTTATTGAAACGGTAGATTAGTATTAACCCATCATTCCTTTTCTTTGGCCGAAACCTCTTCGCACTGACTTTCTATTACGGTGAGTATTTCATCGACTGTGATTGTTAGTTCACTCGTCCCCACCCTGTATGCGACGGATGCGATGAACGGATCCCGGTTTTGAATCTCATGTTCCGTCTGGTGAAGATCGTGATCCCAGATGAGATGGTTCTGAATATCGATTCCGTTTTTGTGATAGAATTGGGCCACCTCTGGATATGAGATTAACAACGCGTCGTCGAGCCCTGATCCAGCTGTTGCCCCACACCGTTGGCAGTCAAATTGGACTACCAGAACATCGGCCGATTGAATCTCCTCGTTTTTCCCGGGATTTTCCTTGTAGTCCGAACCGACATCCATTGTGGAAATAGGACCGACTTTCGGGGTTATCTGCCCATAACAGTACGAGCAAAACCCGTTAGCGGTCATTTGGAATATCGTTTGGAAATACCTACTGATTACCACCGGGATCTCTTCGCGGTCACGTCCGGCCAATACTGCCGGCGGTACCGGAACTACCCAATCTACTTGACAGGAGTGACACTCAACATGAGCCACTTCATTCTCATACCGCAATGTCTGTTCGCTACCACAGTTTCGACATGAGCTGTTTAGTTCTATCTCCTCAATCGTTTTCTGGCCAGAGTAGACGCCGGATGCAATCGCTCCGTTGACGTGCTTGCCAGCTTGCGAAAGCACGTATTCACCATCTGATTTGGTGATGAACAGCCCTACGAGCTGACCAAGATGATAGTTGAATTTGCCGGAATCATGCATGTCAATAGCATCTTTCAACTCCGAATACGTCGCCTTCTGGTCATCAAACTTCCAGAGTGCTTGAAGTATCTTGAGACGGGTCTCATCAGCAAGGGCGGTAAACATGTCCTCGTGATATGCCTGCTTGACGATTTTCTGGCTCATGGGGATTAGTTGGTTTAATTTTTCTAAATTTGCGGGAGTTGTTGGGACTATGTGAGGAAATCATACCTTATCAGATAGAGTTTATGAGTGATATCTGCTGGAAAGTATAGGTTCAAACGAGATGGTGCTTGCCGTTAATGATTGTCGAATTGGACGCCTCAGGTGATTATATATGAGTATAATTCTGGAATTTTGTCCCTAATATCATTTTTACAATGTAAATGAATACGGTTCCAATAATGGGTTTTCCCAACAAATTATGTTATAATTCGCGTTTTACAGAGGAGTTTCGTCATTCATTCCTGAGATACAATTTACTACCCCGAAATAATTAGTTACTTAACAAAAATTTTCTTCTCAAAGATATTATTTCCAATCGCGCCATCAATCAGCCTAGTCCTGAATTTAGACGATCATCAATTATGTCTGGCCGGTTCCCGCTGAAGCCCTCCATCGACCATACACCTGCCTCGAACGCTGTTATCGACATCTCAAAGGATGGAGCGAGTACAGTTTTCGACGCTTTGGGAAATGAAACTGCCTTGGCTATCATTTGTGAGCTAGACCAGCCTATGACTGTTTCAGACATCGCAAGCAATCTCGATGTTACCCTGCAAAGCGTCGCCTATCACATACGAAAATTACACTGCGCTGGACTCGTGGAGGATGTAGGAACGTGGTACTCCAAGAAAGGCCGCGAGATGACTGTTTATGCTCCAATAAGCGAACAACTCGAAATCAAACTTAAAGAAAATTATCAATCAGTAAAAATTTTACCGGGATCCGATGAGCGCACCTGCTCACCACAGAGGCATCTTGAGGCTTTGGACTAAACAAACGTTATTAAAAATATCAACAATGGTTCCTCTTTCCTTTGAATGGTGTATATCGGTTGAATAATCAGAGCTTCTGGATAGATCGCAGCCCTCAAAGGAACATAAAATCGCTTTCTAATTTTGCGTGGTTTTTTCGAATGGGGTCGATGCTGGCGATTGACTCTTCCTTGAATCTTTAGAACCTAAATGGAGTTCTGCTTCTGCGGATAGGATGCCATCATCATCAATCGTCAGAAGGAGACGCTTCGTAATTCTAGTGGTCCAACCATTCGCGGGTGTCGTTCCTGAAAGCTCGCTGGACTGAACAATAGCCACGGGTGGAGACTCCTTAAACTCGTATGTCCCCTTAGGAAGGCAAGTCTCGTTAAACCCATCAAGCACAACATAAGGCCAAGTGAGTGATTCCCCCGCTGAGAGTGCGATGGCATAATGCGAACGCAACTTCGCATAGTCACATGCCGGTTGCCAGCAGCCCTCTGTGCGTTGATTCGGGATTGCATACTCGTCAGCATCACACGGTGCCCCGGGCGGCGTTTCGTGACCAGTGTCTGGTGGATCCCCGAAAATCACAAGCTTGCTTTTTCCATCGATGTGCGTTCCCTCAATTGAGGACATTGGTCCCTCAACACCGTGGAATATGCCAATCGCTATCGGCCGTGAGTCCTCATTCGAGAAACTGATTTCGACTCGCCCGGGGTGATTTTCAGCAAAGGACTCGATAACACTTGCATTGAACGAGAGTTCAATGTCCGGGCCTGAAGTGGGAGAGGAAGCAGTCCCAGCATTGCTTGGGACGCGATTGTTGATACAGCCTGCAAGACCTATCGCTGATACCGAACTAAGCCATCGGAGGGTGTCCCTACGAGTTGACCGACCGCTCATAAGGTAAATAAAGGTAACACGGGACTTCCCAATTGGGATTACTAAATCAACCATATAGCCTAATCTTCTAGCAATATCTGATGAATTTCAGTAGGACGCTGATAATATAAATTTTAATCGACAGGTGTATTCCCCTACTTTACTCCGCTCCATTCTTTTCGGTCTACTGAGGACAATATAGAATTTAACTTAGAAAATTATAAGCTATCTGATCTTAATCTCGTGGTCGCTTTTCCCGCCTCCTACAGAGGCAATTCAACGAATTATCGTTGAAAGCGCTCACAGCTGGATTCAACAACCGAGTAGCTTAGCCTCTTAACACTTGGTGAACCCCGATTTATTCTTCCCATCCTGCTGTTCGGGATTCCTCCACTCGTGATGAATTACGCTGGCATCGTTACGTTCTCGAACCTGGCTGGAGTCTGTCCATGGCGGTAGCTGCTGGGGTGGTGTGTTTCCTTTGCAGCCGGTGGGGTCAGCAGCAAACCGACCTGACCTCCTGGAGGATAAGTCCATTTCAGTTCAAACCCGAAACCACCCGCCTCGACGGGCTTTGCAGCGGCTTCGAGTTAGCCTTTGTGGAACGTGTTGCGACGCCGAAACGAGTGATGAAGCTCGGGATCCAGCTGCATCTCGCTGGTTTATCACTGTCGAATACAGTTTCTGTACTTGAGAGTTTAGGGATCGAACGGGCTCGATCAACCGTCCACAATTGGGTACAGAAAGCGGATCTCGAACCCCGTGCCGGACGAGATCCGGATAAGATTGCGCTCGATGAGACGGTCGTAAAGGTCAATGGCGATCGTTTCTGGCTCTACGCGGCGGTCGATCCTGAAACGAACGAAATCCTTCACGTGAGGCTCTATCCGACCAGAACAATCGTCGTGACGAAGCTGTTCCTCCGAGAATTAAAGGAGAAACATTCGGTCGAGGACGCCGAGTTTTTCGTGGATGGAGCGCCGTGGCTCCAAGCCGGTTTGTTCGAACTCGGGATGCATTTTCGCCACGAGACGTTCGGTGAGAGAAACCCCGTCGAACGTATATTTCAGGAGATAAAACGACGAGCGAACCAATTCTACAATACGTTCCACCACGCCGAACCGGGACCGCAGAGGTCGGGTCAGAAGACCGGCACGGGTTGTTGCGCCAACCAGCGTAAACGGGGGCAGTTCGATGCTCATGCTCCGGGCGGAACTCCCCTCACCGACCGTGAGATCGATCCGGCGGTCCTCAAGGGCCGGATACAGGAATTCTTCAACCACCGGGGGAAGCCGGTGAATTTCATCCAGGAACAACACCGAATCCGGGGGAAGCTTCGTGAGGATGGCCGCCAGGTCCCCGGGCCGTTCCAGCATCGGCCCGGAACTTGCTTTCAGTTCAACGTCCATCTCCCGGGCGAGTATACCGGCCAGGGTGGTTTTGCCCAGACCGGGAGGTCCGTGCAGCAGGACGTGATCGAGCGATTCCCCCCGTTGCCTGGCGGCCGTGAGGAAAACCTCGAGGTTGTCCACGAGTTGCTGTTGACCGATGAACTCATCCAGCCGCTTGGGGCGAAGTTCGTTGGTCGATTCGGG
>CAZSFH010000129.1:0-4969 GCA_964606115.1 uncultured Planctomycetia bacterium
GGCTGGATGCCGGAGGACGACTCGGAGGATTCGCTCGAGGAGTACTGGGACCCCTGGCCCGAATCGTAAGTGTATGTCCCCTCTTTCAGGTGAGGGCGAATAAGATCCATCGGAGATGAACAGATGAATATTCGACTGTGCGGCTTTTGTGGTTTGGACTTCCTTTCAGCTTTCACCAGAGGATCCTGGCATCAAAACGCGATAAATTATTCGTCTTTTTGTTTCTCAGCGTGTTCGATGACTTCACGTAATCGTTTGGCTCTCTCGAAAATCGATGGGGCATCCGGATCTGATTGATCCACTTTATCTGTCAGGAAAGATCCAATACCCACGGCGGCGGCGCCGGCCCGGAGAAAATCGGCGACGTTCGTATCGTCGATACCCCCGGTTGGAATGATCGGCAGGTCCGGAAGCGGATTGCCGACGGAGCGAACGTAAGACGGACCAAGTGGTGTGGCGGGAAAGATTTTCACACCGGCAGCACCGGCTTCGTGGGCTCGAAAGACTTCCGTTGGGGTCAGACATCCGGGGATCAGGGTTTGTCCTCGATCCGTTGCTTTCTGTATCAGTTCGGGTTGAAGAACGGGGGAAAAGAAAAAGGAGGCTCCGGCCCCGGACGCTCGATTCAGATCCGAGCTGGATCGTACCGTGCCCGCGCCAATCAGGGCGTCTTCAATTGATTGAGATAGGAGTTCAATACTTTCCCCGGCGTCCGGTGAATCCATCGTGATTTCAAGTGAACGGATTCCGGCCCGGACCAGTTCCCGGCCAATTTCCAGTGACCGGTCGGGGGAGAACCCTCTCAGGACCGCGATAATGTTTTGCTCGGTTAATCGGTTGATGACGGTCATGAGGTTTTTTTCGGAATGGTGTTGCTGGAGCGAATCTCTTCGAGATCATCCCGATAGGGGAGGCCTTCGAAATCTCCCGGTACCGTGGTGGCGAGGGCTCCACACAGATTCGCCCGGGTGACAAGATCTTCAAGGGACGCACTCTCAAGGACACCCGATATCAGACCCGCACAAAACGCGTCGCCGGCCCCCACGGTGTCGACAACGTCCACGTCAAAACCCGGATGGTGAATCTTCTGTTCGCCGTCTGAGATCAGTGCTCCGTGGTCGTCGAGCGTCACAGCGACCAGTTCCGTTGGCATTTGGATTACTTCCCGGACAATCTCGTCGGGATCATTTAGATCGAGAAGCGGCTCGGCTTCATCCTGGCTGATCACCACCACGTCCGCTCGTTGCATTCCTTCAAGCAGTGTGTTTCGTGTCGCTTCTCCGTCCCAGAGGGCGCTGCGGATGTTGGGATCAAAACTCGTTCGGGTACCGTGTTCCCGGGCGAGCTCAAAAGCGTGAAGGGTGGTTCGTTTACAGGACGCGGATAGAGCAGGTGTGATGCCGGTGACGTGAAAATGATCTGCTTCCGCAATAAAAGACGTCGGAAGATGGTCCGGCTCCATGCAGCTGGCCGCCGAGCCGTGGCGGTAGTAGTGGACGCGGCGGTTCGTTGCGGATCGGCGCTCCTTGAACATTAATCCGGTGGGAGCGTCGTCGGTAAACTGCACGTGACGGGTGTCCACCCCTTCCCCGGCAATAACGGATTCCACGAATCGACCATGTGGGTCCTTGCCGAGCCTTGAAAACCAGGCTGCGTCGTGCCCGAGCCTCGACAGGCCGATTGCAAAATTGCTTTCCGCTCCCCCGATTTTCTTTCGAAACGAATGGACGTACTTGAGCGGTCCCTGTTCGACCGGGTTCATCAAGACCATGGTTTCACCCAGCGAGACAACGTCAGTCATGGACGCAACCAGTAAACCGGGTAACGTGACAAGAATTCGGTAGCTTATCGAAACGGTTTCCAGGATGAGTTCATTTTAAATGTCCCGGAAGAAGGATTGAAGAGTCTGAATACCTGATTTAATATGAAATGAGATGGAGGTTTGATTCGTATGATTTATTGGGATATGTGCATATGCTAAACGCCGCCGATCTTTTCGATCCGGTCGGAGCATACACCGGTCGGGACCTCTCTTCGGAGGCTATGGGAATGGAGTCGTCACGTCGATCCGACGATCGGGATCTTTCCATTACGGACGTGCAGACCACGACGGTCGAAGGGAATTTTCCCTGGACACTTGTTCGGGTGTATACGGACGCGGGCATCACCGGGACCGGAGAAGCGTACTGGGGGGCCGGCATTCCGCAGCTCATCCAGCGGATGAAGCCGTTTCTAACCGGTGAAAATCCTCTTGATCTGGATCGTCTTTATAAATACCTGATCCAGCGCATGTCCGGTGAAGGGTCGATTCAGGGGGTTACCGTATCGGCCATTTCCGGAATTGAAGTGGCACTTCATGACCTGGCCGGAAAAGTTCTGGGGGTGCCCGCCTACCAGTTACTCGGCGGAAAATACCGGGACGAGGTGCGGATCTACTGTGATTGCCATGCCGAACAGGATGGCGATCCGGCCGCCAGTGCCGAGGAAGCGGCTCGAGTTGTTGAAGAACTTGGATATGACGGTATTAAATTCGATCTCGACCTTCCGTCGGAGCACACCCTGGACCGAGCGAACCGCCATCTTCGGACGGCGGAAGTCGAGGAGAAAGTGGAATTGATCCGTTGCATTCTGGAAGCGGTTTCTCCGGAGGCGGACGTGGCCTTTGATTGCCACTGGGCATTTTCGAGAGACAGTGCCCTTCGTCTTGCCTCGGCCTGTGAATCACTGGACGTCTGGTGGCTCGAGGATCCGATCCCCCCCGAAAATCTGGATGCACAGAAATACGTCACGGACCATACTCGAACTCCGATCGCTGCGGGAGAAAACGTGTATCGGAAATTCGGACAGCGGGACCTTATCGAAAAACAGGCGGTGGACCTGCTGTCGCCGGACCTCGTGAAGGGAGGCGGGATGCGGGAAACCGTCAAGATTGCCGAAATGGCCGACCTGTATTACATGCCCGTCGCGTTTCACAACGTGTGTTCCCCCGTGGGAACGATGGCAAACGTTCACACTGCCGCCGCGCTGTCGAACACGCTTGCCGTGGAGTTTCACTCCTACAAGCTGGACTGGTGGGGAGACCTGATCGAAGAGGATCTTCTGGAAAACGGCTCGATCCAGGTACCGGAAGAACCCGGTCTGGGCGTGACGCTCGACATGGATGAGGTTCAATCCCGCATCGCGGACGGAGACACCCTGTTTGATCCGGAATAGACTGGGGCGTACGTTTCGTCGGGTAAAATCCGCACGTTCTGACCGAAAATACGGCCCGCTTAGCATGCATCACGTTTTCAGATCCGGTCTTATTATTCCATCTCATCAAAATAAGGGTGGGGCAGGTCATCGGGTTTCAGGCCCATCCGGTCCATGACCTCTTCGATGGTGTTCCGGGCAATCTTTCGCGCCCGTTTTGCTCCTTCGTGAAGAATTTCCCAGACCCGATCTTCGTCCTGACGGAGTTTCTGAGCTCGTTCGCGCATCGGTTCGAAATAATCGATAATGTTGTCGGCGATCAAATTTTTGTCGTCCACACACCCGATTTCGGCCGCGCGGCATTCTCGTTCAACGCGCTTGATCGTTTCATCGTCCGAGAAGAGCTTGTGCCAGGAGAAGATGTTGCAGATGTCGGGGTTTCCAGGATCATCCAACCGCTTTCGATTCGGATCCGTGACCCCTTCGGAGACGATGCGTTCCCGGATGGTTTCCGGATCCTCAAGCACGCCGACGTAATTGTCCAGGCTTTTGGACATCTTGTTCTCGCCGTCCAGCCCCATGATCCGTGCACCGGATTCGTTGATGAGGGCTTCCGGTTCCTGGAAATACTCACCGAACCGGTTGTTAAACTTTCGAACGAGATCTCTCGTGAACTCAATGTGCTGCTGCTGGTCTTCACCCACCGGAACCAGTTCCCCGTGATACATCAAAATATCTGCGGCCTGCAGGATGGGGTAATTTAACAATCCCGCGCTCACGTCCTGATGCTGCTGCTGTTCTTTCTTTTCCTTGAACTGGACCTGGCGCTGAAGCTCACCAAACGGGGTGACGGCGTTCAGAAGCCACTGGAGAACGGCGTGTTCGGGGACGTGTGACTGCACGAAGAGCGTACATTTTTCGGGGTCCAGACCGCAGGCCATGTTCGCAATCGCTGCGTCAAGAATCCGCTGCTGCATTTCGTCCTGATCGTAAGGTACGGTGATCGCGTGCAGGTCCACGATCAGAAAAAAACATTCGTAATCGTCGAGCAGTTCAACCCAGTTCTTGATCGCACCGAAATAGTTTCCAATATGAATCAAACCGGAGGGTTGAATACCGCTTAGGACTCGCTTCTGGTTTTGGCTGGACATTGCTTACAGGTGGAATACCGTACAACAAAGGTAACGCTAACGCGGGTTTGTATGCGACGTCGAAAGCGCATCATCGATGATTTGAAATCACCCGTAGATCTTCATCGCATTCCAAATTGTTGAGACGAAATGACTCTAACTGAAGCTGGTAGCGTTTTCAATCCTGGTCAGGGAAGGACGACGCCGTTTTTTTCTGAGCAGCTCGTCGATTTTGCTCCACGTGACACTGCTGACAGAATGTGTGGATCATTTGATAGCCCTGCTCGGTCATGATGGATTCAGGATGAAACTGAACCCCTTCCACCGGCAGCTCAACGTGGCGGATCCCCATCAATTCTTTCCGATCCGTACGGGCGGTGATCTCCAGCCCGTCGGGAAGGGTTTCCCGGTCCAGAACCAAAGAGTGGTAACGTGTTGCGTCAATCGGGGTGGGAAGCCCCCGGAAAACGGAACGCCGGTCGTGGTGTATCAGGGATGTTTTTCCGTGCATCAATCGGTCGGCCGGAATGATGTTTCCTCCGAAAGCCTTGCCGATGCACTGATGTCCCAGGCAGACTCCCAGGATGGGAAGCTGACCGGCGTATCTTCGAATAAGATTCACGGATTCCCCTGCGTTCGAGGGCGTT
>CAZSFH010000129.1:4979-8309 GCA_964606115.1 uncultured Planctomycetia bacterium
AAGGAGGCCGTCTATGTCATTGATCGGAAGCTGCCGCGGATCGAAGGCGTCGTTTCGAACCACCTCCACCTCGAAACCTCCCGATCCCACGTATTGCACGAGGTTGTACGTAAAGGAATCGTAATTGTCGATGATCAGAATCATCAGGAACTGAAGCGGTGCAGACTGAATGACGTCAAAATCCCCGAGTAAATCGCCGTCTCGTCACGTTAGAAGTAGACCGATTTCATACAGGAGAACCATCGGGAGCCCGGCCGAGAGCTGACTGATGGGATCCGGCGGGGTGATCAGTGCCGCAACCAAAAACGCTCCCACGATAGCATATTTTCGGTAGGTCTTCCAGGTTTTCCGTTCAACAAGGTTCACGGCGCTCAGGAATCGCATAACCATGGGCACCTGGAAACTGATCCCCATCGCCAGGGTGGTCTTAAAAAAGAAATCCACGTACTCCGCAAACTGCATGGTCGGTTTACTGACTTCCGCCGGATCGAAACCCATCAGTACTTTAATGACCAGTGGAAGCATCACCGCGTAGCTGAAGAGGACCCCCAGAAGAAACAGAAAAACAGATCCTCCCGCGTACAGATACGTTGCCTTACGCTCCTTCTCGTATAGTCCGGCGCTGACGAATAGCCACATCTGATACGCAATCCAGGGACTGGAGAGAACCAGCCCGAAGACAATCGTCACCTTCAGGTATTGTAAAATCTGTTCCATCGGGCTGAGGTTGAGGAGTTTGTCCTCGTACTCGGCCATTCGTAGTGGTATCATCACCCAGTTCATCATCTGCTCTTTAAATAGCCAGCACACGCCCACCGCTATGACGAGGCCACCAAGTGCCCAGAGAAGGCGGCGTCGGAGCTCCTCGAAATGTTCCCGAAGCGACATTCGAACGGGTTCATCGTTTCGGTTCGAACCGTCGTCTTCGGTCGTCGGTTTGTCCTCGTCCGGGGCTGTCATGGCCTGTTACGAATCTGATCCGGGTTGATCGAAGAATTGTGACACGTGAAATGAGAGGAGAGTTTCGGGAAGGCGTCTATTCATCCGTCGCGTCGGACGGCTCCGGTTCTTCGTCCATCAGGTTCAGTTGTTCCCGGTAAGCTTCCTGGAGTTTTTCGAGTGCTTCCTGTTCGAGCTGGCGCACACGTTCCCGGGTCAGGTCCAGCTTGTTCCCGATCTGCTTGAGGGTCATGGGGCGTTTGGTCTCAAGACCAAACCGCATTCGCAGAATGTCCGCCTGCCGGTCCGTTATGACGTCCAGCATTTCGTAGAGTCGCTCCACCTGGGAGTCCTGGATGACAATTTCCTCCGGCTGCTCCAGATCCATTTCGTTCTCGAGGACGTCCCGATCCCAGATCACGTCGATGCTGTTCGGGCGGACGGCTCCATGATCCGCGTTGAGCGCTTTTTTGAGAATCTGAAGTTTGTTTCCCGTCAGATCCATTTCCTCCGCGACCTCGGCGAACGTTGGATCGCGCATCCACCGCTGTGTCAGTTCGTTCTGAACCGACTTGAAGTCGGAGAGGATCTGCACCATGTACGCCGGGATTCGAACGGTTTTGGACTTGTTCGTCAGGGCCCTCCGGATGGCCTGGCGTATCCACCAGGTCGCGTATGTGCTGAACCGGGTCCCGCGTTCCGGATCAAATCGATCGACCGCTTTTAAAAGCCCCATATTTCCCTCCTCTATCAGATCCTTGAACGGCAACCCGTGGTCCGTGTAGTTCTTCGCTTCATTTACCACAAGGCGTAGATTGGCCGTGATCATTTTCTTTCGGGCTTCTTCGTCCCCTTCCTGAATCCGTCGGGCGAGTTCTTTCTCTTCCTCTTCCTCGAGGAGAGGGATTTTACCGATATCCTGAAGATATGTCTCGAGATCTCGATCACTTTTCATGAATTTCCCCGGTGGTATCGGGTCTGTGATGATTTGCGGACGTCAATGTTGGCACACAATTTATCAGGTGAATATTATACATGAACGAGAACGGTCCACAATCAGTCTGGATCTTCGTCATTATCATGTTATATACCCTCGTTAGAAGTTGCAAGATTTTGGAGTTTGCTTTCATCTTTTTGCAAAATTATAATATAGAAAAGTGTGGTATGAATCCGTGCTGTCAGGAGGTTTGGGTTCCGGTTCACTTCAGCAGTTCAACTCCTCAGGAGCAATACATGGCCCAGCAAAAATTGACGTTTTCGATTATCGTCAGCGAAGCACCCATGGCCGAAGACTCTCTGGCCGAGGCGGTTGAGCCGTTCTCCGAGATATTTCACCTTGAACAAGGACTCTCCGAGCGGATTTTGCGCAGTACGCCGGTCATTTTTCTGGAGGGGTTGACCCGCGGACAGGTGTCATCCATCAAACCTCTCCTGACGTCGGTTTCCGAACAGGCACCGATTTCATTCCGGGTTTCCTCCGCCGATGTTCCCCCTCTTCCACGCCTGGAGTGGTCCGAAAAACCGGATTACGATCATGTGGAGGACGGGGACGTGCTTACGGAGGTCCGCCTGACGTACAACGGCAATACGATTTCGTGTCCGTCCTGTGATGAGGAACTGCTCCTCAACCCTCCCGTACGGGATCTACCGGTGGCCGATTCAACCGGTCACGCCGAGCTTCAGAATCGGTCCCCCGATGAACGTTCCGATGCGGGCTCGCACCACGAGAAGGAGGCCGGGGAGGCGGCGGAAGAACTATCGTCGCGACCCGATTCTCATGGCCCCGATCAGGAGCAGGAAATGGACGTGGACGAACTCGAGGAGACACAGGAAATGTCCACCCCCGGAGAACAGATGCAGAAAAGCACTCAAGAACCGGAAGGCACTGAAGATGTGGAAATGGAGGACGTTCCGGATCTGTTTGACGAGGAGGAGGCGGACGACACCTTTGACGAGATCGAGCAGGATGAGGATGATTTTATGTCCGAGCTCGATGACGAATTAAGTGATCTGGACGACATGGATTTTGAACAGGAAGGCGCGGAAGGGGAGGGGGCCGAGCCCTCCACGGCGCCGGAAGCGGACGCTGCTGTTGATAAGCGCTACAATGTCTTCATTTCCGGTTCCTCGGAGGCAAAAGAGGAGCAGATTTTATCTTTGCTGACCGAGATCCGCGGATGTTCGTCCTCCGAAGCTCGCGATCTCATGAGCCGACCGATTACGCCGGTTGCGAACGACGTACCGCAGGCGAGAGTTCAGGAGATCCAGAAGCGCTTCGATAAGATCGGGGTTCAGGTCAGCATCACGGAACGATAACGTCCGTTAAACCGTTCGGGAACGTTGGACCACCAAACGCTACCGACTCGTATTACTGGGGAATAGTGTAATGGT
>CAZSFH010000130.1:0-8290 GCA_964606115.1 uncultured Planctomycetia bacterium
TGAAAGAAGTCGTTCACAAAACCAAAGAGAAAGGGATTCCCATGCGGATCGGGGTAAATTCCGGTTCCATACAGGACCAACTGCTTGAGAAATACGGCTATCCAAGCCCGGACGCGATGGTGGAAAGCGCTCTGAAGTACGTCGAGATCTGTGAGGAACTGGATTACCGGGACCTCGTCATATCGGTAAAGTCCACGGACGTTAATACCTGTCTCGAAGCGAACCGCCGAATTGCCGAGAAAACGGAATATCCGATACACCTGGGCGTGACGGAGGCGGGATCCCGATTTTACGGCTCGGTCAAATCGAGCGTCGGACTGGGACCGCTTCTGATGGACGGCATCGGCGATACCATTCGAGTTTCACTCGCCGAAGATCCGGTCGACGAAATGGAAGCATGCTATGCAATCCTTAAAGCCACCAAAAGACGGGTCACCGAACCGGAGGTGGTCGCCTGTCCCACCTGTGGACGGATTAACATCGACCTTGAAGCTCTTGTGGAAGACGTGGAAGAACGAATCGACCAGGAGGGCGTTGATGATCCGATCCGAATCAGTGTTCTGGGATGTGCGGTCAACGGTCCGGGCGAAGCACAGGAAGCGGATATTGGTGTGGCCGGCCAGGGAGGACGCGGTATGATCTATCGAGACGGTGAAGAAATTCGTCAGGTGAAAGAAGAACATCTTGTTGACGCTTTGCTGGAAGAGGTGAGAAAACTACAAAATGAACGAGAACAATCCGAAGAACCGGTCTCATAACCGGATATCAGATCGTACAAACGCCGTCAGTGCATCCAAGACGGTGGAAATCAGTAATCTTGCCGGTGAACTGTCACGACAGGGAAAAGACGTCATCTCGCTTAGTGTTGGCGAGCCCGACTTTTCCGCCCCGGCACCAGTGCTTGAAGCGATTCAGAGTGCGGCCGAACAGGGAAAAACAAAGTACACGGATTCCACCGGGATTCCTCCATTGCGGAAAAAATTGTCCGAGAAATTTGATGAACAGAATAACGTCTCGTACAACCCGGACCAGATTGTCGTTACGAGCGGGGCCAAGCACGCCATTTACCTGTCTCTACAGACCGTCCTCGATCCAGATGATCGTGTCCTGATCCCCGCCCCCTACTGGGTGAGCTATCCGGAAATGGTTCGATCACTCGGAGCGACCCCGGTCTCACTCGACACCCAGCTTGCGGACGAATTTAAAATTACCCCGGACCAGATTCAGGAGCACGGCGACACCGCGAAGGTCCTCATTTTGAACTCTCCGTCGAACCCGACCGGAACGGTGTACACCTCCGACGAAATCGAAGCTCTCGTCGACGAAGCCCTGCGACAGGATCTGCTCCTACTGTCCGATGAAATTTACGAAGAATTTATTTACGGAGACATCGAACCTCTTTCACCGGCCTCACTGGGACAGGAAGCGTACGAGAATACCATTACAATTAATGGGTTCTCAAAAGCTTATGCCATGACCGGTCTCCGCGTCGGTTACGTCGCGGCCCCCGATGACCTGATCGACGCCATCGGGAAACTTCAGACCCACACGACGACCCATGCCTCCTCGGTCGCTCAGTGGGGAGCCAGAGCCGCTTTATCCTTGCCGGATTCGGAACTTGAGGACAACCGTATCACGTTCGAACGACGGTGCAACACCGTCATCGACGCCCTGGAAAAAAATGAAAAAATGACCGTTTCTCATCCGGCAGGTGCCTTCTACATCTTTCCCGACGTCTCGGGTTACTACGAAGGGAATTTCGATTCCTCCAGCGGAGAAGCCAGCGTGGCCTTTTGCCGTCAGCTGCTCGAACAGACCGGCCTCGCCGTCGTACCCGGAACCGCCTTCGGCGCGGACGGCTGCATACGCATCTCGTACGCCGCCGCCATGGACCGTCTACAGAACGGCATGCGCCGCCTCTCCGACTTCCTGGACAATCTCTAAGCGGTAACCAAGGGACTGCCCCGAACGCAAAACGTAAACCCCCCGTTGAAGGAACAAAGCGAATCAGCAGCGCCACGAACCCCAGGCAACACCCCTTCGGATCAGGTCGAATGGTTGAAGGAAGATCCCCACGCTTACATAATAATCGTGACGATGCCCACTTCACTGTTTGATCGATGGAGTCCCGGATTTGAAAACCTACCGTCAGCAATCATGACACTGAATTTTCGGCGAACATGATTTGCAGTGATTATTTTTTTATATCAACCATCCGGAGGGATGGGATCACAAATATATTCCGGGGGAACCCGGTCTGCCACGTACACGACGCTACTCGCCCGCTCGATCCGGATTCCGTCCCGCATCGCCGCCTCCGCGTCGACCTCAAGGATAACCGGATCGGAATGATGCCGCCGGCCCACCGTCTCCGCTTCCTCCTCCGTCGCTGACAGGTGCACCTTCTGGCGCCCCTCTGACTGAAGTCCTTCGGAACGAATCTGATCCACGTTCTCCGGACTCGTTCCATGATACAACACGTCCTTATCCGCGGGAGTAAGGGTTGGGTCTACGTGATCAAGCGAATGTCCGTAACGGGCCCTCAAGCGGTCCTCATCAAGTTCGTACCGCCCCTTCGGATCCGTCTCAACAATTTCTCGGAGTCGTCCACCATCTACCTCAAGATTCCGTTTTCGGAGTCGCTGAAGGAGCTGATTGATCTGAACCCATCCTTCTTCCGTGACCTTCATGCCCTCCGGGTTATGCCGAAGGAGATACGACATCGTCTTGCTCAGCTTCCGATTTGACGTCATGTCGCCCTACTTCTGATCGATAAGCTGTTTGATCGCTTTCCGCAGGGCTTCTCCTTTTTCGTCCGCTGACAGGTGGCGATCGGGAAACTCCTCCTTTTTCTGGTGACTGTAAAACCAGCGATCCGGTGACGGGGGAAGTTCGTCCCATTTTAGTTTTCCGGGCCCGTATATCATGTACACATCCCACGCGATACTGCTCCATCCAAGGGTTTTCTGATAAGCCTGTGGAACAATCGTATCCGGATCCCAGAAATGAATAACGCGATCGGAGGAAAATTTGGATGCCTGTTTCATCGCCTCTTTAAACGAGTCGTTCTCCAGCACCTTTGACCAGACGATCACCATCCGAAATGAATCTTCCGGAAGCTGTCCAAGCAGTTTGTTCCGCACCACACGGGCGCCGTGCTGACACATCGGTCAGCTCGGAGCGAGTACGATCACCACTCGCACACGATCCTGGTGGGCCGCAAGCACGTCCCTTAAAGCCTGGGGAGAATGCTGGAGGATTGCGAAATCCCCTCTCTTCAACGCCGTCTTCCTTTTTTCCGTTCCGTCTTCGGAAGAGCCGGATCCCTCCGTCCGCTTCACATCGCTTTGAGCGATATCGATGAACGGTTTACGGAATAGATTCCGGTAGGCAAGAAGAAACATGGTGTAGGAAGAAGGATTGGACGAGATTTTCTTCGAGAACGCGGCCCCGATTCGGTGAACCGATTTCATGTAGGATGAATCGTCCGTCAGACGGGCGAGGTTTGCGAGCGCGTTCGCCGCAATGGAATTACCGGAGGGATGGGATCCATCCAGCAAATGCATGAACCGGTTCAGGGCCGGCGCATCACCTACGGTCGTGTCATAAAAACCTCCACCCTGGCGACCGAAGCGTTTTTTCATCTCGTTCACAATCTGGCTGGCGAGAGACAGGTGTGATTCCTTTTTCGTGCTTCTGTAGAGTTCGGTGAGCCCCCAGGCGAACGATGCATAGTCGTACAGAAATGCCCTTCCTGATGATTGTCCGTTCCAGTACTGTCTGTACAAAAGACCTTCGTCCGAGCGGAGGTTTGAATCAAGAAACCCGGCCAGCTGAGACGCCTGGTTTACATAATCCGATTCATCAAGAAGGCGTCCAGCAGTTGCCAGTGCAGCAATCAGGAGACCATTGGAACTCGTCATGACACGCTCGTCCACGGCCGGACGTTTCCGCTGTCGCCTCGCTTCCAGAAGTTTTTTTCGCGCAACGTCGATCTTCTTACGGTATTCCTTGACCGACATATCGTGCTCCCGGGCACGTTTCTCTAAGGGGGTCCCGGGATAAAGAACATTGAGTCCCTTCCCCGCCTTCATATGTTTGGGATTGTAATTTCCTTTCTCGACCACGTTGAACGACTGAATCACGAGATTTGCGAGCTCTTCCGAAAGTACATCCCTGATTTCTTTGAGGGTCCATGTATAATAAAAATCCCGACGCCCCGACCATCCCGTAGAGTCCACGCTTGTGTACGCCCCATTCCCATTCTGTCCCATCATTCGCGTCCGGATAAATGAAATCAGTTCCTCGACCGTCCTCCGGAACAACGGATCCTCCGTCAGCTGATACGCACGGGCGTACAGGTATATCATCAGTGCCTGCGTATCGAGCCGTTTCTCAAACTGCGGGTCCGTCCACTGACGATCCACCGTGAACCGGTGAAACCCGGAATTGAGATGATCGTACAGCGCCGAGTTTCGCATACGGTTCAGGGTCTTTTCCAGCATCGTCCGGGCTTTCTCACTCTGGCTCTCGTTCACTTCACTCAATAAATACAAAAGATTGTGGGGGGCCGGAAACTTCGCCCCTTTCCCGAAACCGGCGTACTTCTGGTCATAACGTTTCGAAAGCTCCTTCAAGGTTTTCCCCAGAATCGATTGATCAGGCGCGGGTCCGGGGGCGGAACCATCATACGTTTGGAGCGTGTTGCTGACCACGGATGAAAACTGCAACATCCGTTCATTCTCCGTCTTCCAGAGCGCTGCAAGTGATTTAACCATCGATAGGAATCCGGGCGTGCGTCCCTGAATTTTCTTTGGACGGTAGGAAAAAATCCGAACCGGCTGACGGTCCGGCGTCATAACCACGACCATCGGCCATGACGGCTGACGACCCAGAAGGTCCGCCGCTTCCGAAAAGGTATTCAGGATATCAGGACGAAGATCGCGATCAACGACGACGTTCACGTACTGATTGTTGAGCACCTCCGCCACCTCGGGATCCTTGTAATTTTCTTCCTCCATTCGGTGTCCCCAGTACGAGCTTCCGTATCCAATGGAAAGAAAAAGAAGCTTATCCTTCTTCCGGGCTCTCTTAAAAACCTCCGTACTCCATCGACGCCACTTTACGGGATGATCCGCGTGTCGTCGAAGAAACGGCGTTTCCGCATTTTTAAGTTCACTGCGCTGAGAATCCTGAGCCTGGAGATGACCACCGAACGCAATAAAAAAGATCGTGAGATAGAAGATCAAATGCCTGACGTGATTCATATATACATGTACCTGATAATTGGTCAGAACGTCACGGACGCCTTGACCGAAAACCTGATTTACCTTTAACCCACATCCTTTTCATTTTACGTACTAACCTGCGTAACTGCAATCGTGTGACCAGGCTTGAGTCATTCCTCGGAAAAAGTAAACGTCACCGGTCCATCATTGACCAGTCCCACGTCCATCATCGCTCCGAACTCGCCGGTCGCCACGTTTCCCGGTGCTTTTTCCCGAGTGTACTGAACCAGCTCCAAAAAGAGATTTTCCGCCTCATCCGGAGAAGCGGCCGGTCCAAAGCCAGGCCGATGACCGGATGCCCCGGTATCAGCGCATAGGGTGAAATTCGGGATCAGCATCAGATCCCCCTCGATGTGGGACAGGTCATGATTCATCTGCCCGTTGTCGTCCGAAAATATACGAAACTGGAGAAGCCGGTCAATCAGATTTTCTACCGTATTCCGATCGTCATCCTCCTCAATCCCGATCAATACAACCATGCCGGGACCAATTTTTCCAATGTTCTGTCCATCCACCGCAACTTCCGCTTTCGAAACTCGCTGCAAAACTGCTTTCATGGGATCATCTGGAGAACACGATGATAGGTGTCGTACGAAAAGGTCGTTTCCGCCGAGCGGATCTCATATAATCATATCAATCACGTTCTTCCTAATCGAGCGTTATTTTTTCTGAAACAGACGTTATCAATGTTCCAGTCATTTCCTCGTGAGCTTCTGTTTTTTTTCCCTTTTTCTGGATTTTTTCTGTTCACCGTGTCTTTTTCGATGGCGGATGAGGACCTGGATCTTCCGGATCCACTTCTGTCGGTGGAAGGAAAACGCATCCGTACTGTTGAGGATTGGAATAAGATCCGGCGGCCCGAATTAATCAAGCTTTTCCAGCAGCATATCTACGGCCGTGCTCCTGTTGGCCGTCCGGAGGACCTGTCATTTGATGTGTCGAAAACACACATGCCGGATTCACACATGAAGCGAAAACAGGTGGAGATCTCCTTCTCCGGTCCCGGCGGAAGTGCAAAAATCGACCTTCTTCTTTTTCTCCCCAAAAACACCAGCTCTCCCGTTCAGACGTTCCTGTTGATCTGTCACCGGGATCCGAAGAACATTGATCCAACCCGGAATCATCGCGAAGACTTCTGGCCGGCCGAAGCAATAACAAAACGAGGATACGGTGCTGCTGCTTTTCACGTTTCCGACGTCGACCCGGACAAGCACGATGGATTTCAAAACGGTGTTCATGGCGTATTTCCGTATAAACACCCTCGGCCTCCCGACGCGTGGGCAACCATCGCGGCATGGGCGTGGGGGGCCAGTCGAGGAATGGATTACCTGGAAACAGACACGGATGTCGGGAACGTAGCCGTCGTCGGTCATTCACGCGGCGGGAAGGCTGCACTCTGGGCGGGAGCCCGGGATCAACGCTTTTCCCTGGTCATCAGTAATAATTCTGGAAATACCGGTGCCGCCCTGGCCCGTCGGTCGGTCGGCGAGCAGATCGTGCAGATCAATCATAACTTTCCCCACTGGTTCTGTAAAAATTATTCGTACTACAACCGTTCCGCCGGATCCCTTCCCGTGGATCAACACATGCTGATCGCTCTGATGGTCCCTCGACTGGTATACGTTGCGAGTGCCTCCCAGGATGAGTGGGCGGACCCGAAGGGAGAGTTTCTTTCCTGTGTTCACGCCTCACCGGTGTATGAACTGTTCGGGAAAACAGGTCTATCGAAAACAAAATTTCCCGACCCCGGATCCACGATTCACGGCGGTCGAATCGGATATCATCTTCGGGAGGGGGATCACGATATGACCGGATGGGACTGGAAACAGTTTTTGAATTACGCCGACCGCCATTGGAACGCGGGCGGGGAAGAGTCTGAGGACTAATAACACTGAAGAACATCCAATGAAGAGTTTTCAGCTAAGGGTCGGCCTACACGAACTGAGATCTGACAAAAAACCGAACCATATTATCGAATGGCCCCGTACATTTCCGGCATTGGCCAGTCGTTTTTCAATCCTTCCTGATCGATGGTTTTAAGTTCTTTAAGTGTTAGATCATATTTTTTGGCAAGGGCCTTCTTTTTCTCGTATTCGACCCGTTTCTTGTACCGGATGTTTTTCAGTTCATCTACCGAGGGAGGAAATTCACGGTTGGCTTCGGTCCATGCCCGTTCTTCGGCGATAATGATCTGCTTGAAAATTTGCCTGCGGGTTTTCTCCCTCTTACCGAGACGCCGATTTTCCGGTACATCTTTCTTCTTATCTTTCTGAATCCATTCCATCTCCTGAAGCTTCCCGATAAAATCATAACTGTACTCCATTTTCTCATACGCCCCCGGTTTCACCGATTCCGCTTTCTCCCATTTTCCCTTCGGGGCGAACACGACAGTCCCCACGCTCTGCCCGCCAGGCGTGTCGTAATAAACAATTTTAAATGCATTGAACGGTTGATCTTTCTTCGCCGTCTCGACAAGTTCCAGGGTCACCCTTTCAAGATCCACCGACTCGGGAGGTTTTTTGAGCAGCACGCGGTATTCGAGACGAATGGGAGGTTTGAAACTTTTATATTTGACGTCTTTGACCTCATATATCTTCGATGATTTTTGAGCATGCGTCTTTCCCTCCCTTTCCTGTTTGGTCGTGGTGTTCTGATCAGTACGGTCCGTGTCCGCGGTTTGACATCCAACCAGACCACCAAACAATATGATCGCAACAAAGAGTTTTCTCAGCATGGTACCCCTGTCATTTCTGCATCCTGAAAACATAGACAATCTTCCTTACCTGAACCTCACCTGAAAAGGTGATGCACCTATAAATGTAAGACGAGTGAGTTCCAATCTCAACAGGACGGTCCGCTTATCAGATGGATCTAACAAATCATAAAGGAAGAATATGAATGTAACAGCAGGTGACTGTATCAGTCATCCACTTATCCCCTCCCGTGTTACCTCCGCTTGTGCACGGTTCCACCAATCGTAATTGAATAGGTTCCTTCCGGAT
>CAZSFH010000131.1:0-8255 GCA_964606115.1 uncultured Planctomycetia bacterium
GGGCCGTGTTTCGCAGAAATTGCACCGGACGGGAAGCGAATCATTCTCTCCGGATGGATGAGGGGCTGATTTTTAAAGGGACGCCTGATCGGGCAAACCGGCAGGACTGAGCGGTTTCCTAAGATTCGTCGGTTTCGGTCTCGTTCTTCTCATCCGGATCGAACAGCATGGCGGTGCAAAGACAGATGGATCGGTTTTTGCGCTGTAGGATGTCGTGGTTCGGACACGTTTCACAGCCCGACCAGAATTCATCGTCATCGGTGAGCCTGGAATAGGGGACGGCACGGTACCCCAGATCCTGATTGATTTTCATGACAGCAGGACTGGTGGTTAATCCAAAAATTTTTGCCTCAGGATACCGTTCCCGCGAGAGTTTAAAGACTTTTTGTTTGATCCGTCGCGCCAGGCCCTGTCCGCGGTAGTCTGGCGCGACGATCAAACCGGAATTTGCGACGTATTCTTTCTCGCTCCACGTCTCGATGTAACAGAATCCGGCGAAGTCGTTGTTCCTGGCAAGCGCGATGACCGCTTTACCCTCTCTAATTTTTTCATCGATGTACGAAGGGGAACGTTTTGCGAGGCCGATGTCTTGCCGTCGAGCGGTTTCACAGATCAGCGAGCTGATCTCTTCAGCGTACGAACGGTGGTCTTCCGTTGCTTGAATCACGTTTATATCCATGGGTCGGAAGTTGAATCGGTACCGATCTTGCGTATGACAGCCCGGGAAATCCGCATCCCCCGTTCTTCGTTTTAAAACAATGAATGCCAACAAGTGATTCATTTCCTCGAAATTCCGTGACGTTCATCGAAATGGAGATACTGTGGTTGCGTCTTTCTCCCGCTGTCACGATAGGAAGCTGCTGAACAATCCATCGCTCAAACGAAGTCTCATTTTCGAAGGAAACGTCCGGTTTTTGGCGCATACCGGGTATCTTTTCCGTTCCCAATGCACTTTTTTCGGCATTGTTTCCTCAAGATGCCCTGGTAAGCCCCAAAAAAACGGTCACTCAATTTGCTCACCCTTTTCAAACGGGTCCGTATTTATCCTATTCGAATGAGAACAAATGCACAAGGGCTTTTGTTGAATCTCCAATGCGTTCTTGATAATATAAAGAGCCGTATTTTTTCCTCCTGAATGGCCTCTTTTTTTCTTTACGACGTTCATGACTGTACAAGAAGACGAAGCGGTTGACGAAACGGAGGGGGTCTCCGAGGAAAAGGTTCTTGACGCGCTTCGGAATGTTCAGGACCCTGACCTGGGGAAGGATATTGTGTCTCTGGGATTCGTGAGGGATCTCCGGATCTGTGGGGGACAGGTGGCATTTACCATCAACCTTACAACACCGGCCTGTCCCGTGAAGGACAAGATGGAAAACGAAGCCACCGAATACGTGAGCTCGATCGATGGAGTGGAGCAGGTGAATGTCGAGATGGACGCGGACACAGAGGGGCGGACGATCGAGGGAGGTTCCGAAGCTCAATCCACCGGGTCGGACGAAGATACGTATGAATTTGAGACGCTGAACGATGTCAAGAACATCGTGGCGGTTGCCAGCGGAAAGGGGGGGGTGGGTAAATCCACCGTCGCAGCGAACATGGCACTTTCGCTGGCTCAGGATGGAGCGGAAGTGGGGTTGATGGATGCCGATCTGTATGGACCCAGTATTCCAACCATGTTCGGGATTCAGGATGAAAAGCCGCAGGCCACGAAAGAAAAACAGATCGTACCGATTAAGAAACATGGGGTGCATACCATTTCGATTGGTGTGCTTCAGCAGGATGACGACGACGCACCGACAATCTGGCGGGGTCCGATTGCCACGAACATGATCAAGCAATTCCTTAGCGGTGTGGTCTGGGGACGGCTGGATTACCTGATCATCGATCTTCCACCTGGTACCGGGGATATTCAGCTTACGTTGACGCAGACGGCTCCTTTAACCGGCGGGGTGATTACCACCACTCCCCAGAACGTAAGCCTCATTGACGCCCGAAAAGGATTAAAAATGTTCCAGAAGGTAAACGTCCCGATCCTGGGCATCGTGGAGAACATGAGTCAGTTCGTGTGTCCGGATTGTGAAAGTGTACACCATATTTTCCGAGAAGGAGGCGGTTCACGCACGGCGGAGGAGTTTGATGTACCGCTCCTCGGGGAAATTCCCATCGATTCGACAATCGCGGAAGGGATGGACGAAGGAACGCCGTTTCTTGTGGAGGACACATCCTCCCCGGCAGCGCGTGCCTTCATCGACGTTGCCCGAAACGTGGCCGCCCGGCTCAGTACGCTTCACATGTCGGACAAGAAAGAGGAAACGGCCGATTCCTTTACCATTGAATGGTCCCCGTCCTAATTGAACCGATGGCAAACACTTCGGAAGAAACCACGGATCAGAATCTGCCGAACGATGTCAAACAGGCGGATGCTGAACATCTCCGAATTGAATGGAACGATGGTCACGAGTCCACCTATCACGTATTTTATCTTCGCTACCACTGTCCCTGCGCGCACTGTGTGGACGAGGTCACGGGAGAGCGACGAATTGAAGCCGACGATGTTCGAAAGGACGTTCGACCTGTTCGAATCGAATCCGTCGGCAATTACGCGATGCGGGTTGAATGGGATGATGGACATGACACCGGGATCTATTCGTTTGAATTTCTTCGCGAGCTTTGTCCCTGTGAAGAATGCAATAATTTGGACGTGACCGGTCCGGACGATCTTCCCCACGAGTAAACGATCGATTTCTGGTCCCTCCTTTCTTCATTCCTTTTTTCAAGTTCGATAACCAGATGTCTATCAAGGAAAACAGCCCGGAATGATGATGAGTTCAACGGATTGAAATGAATGTGTTGAAACCGTATAATGCCTTCCGAATGAGAATTACGAGTTAATGAAGGGTTATTTTCATTCAATCCGGAGGGGTACATCTGAATGAGAAACCGAAATCATCGGTTTAATCGACTTCGTAGGCAGATCCGCCGCAACCGAAATACTCAGCGCCGGAAACCATGGGAAGAGGATGAAGAGGATCAGAAGAAAGGACGTCCAGACACGATGCCGGATAGCTTTCTCCGAATCCTACAATAAATTTATTAGCTCCGGGCGATGGGTCGGGGCGGAATGCCTGACTGCACCCCATCTGAATAGGGGCCAGTGTGCTCAACATCCAATTTTTGGGGCAAACCAGGGCATTTTGAGGAGGCAATGCCGTAAAAAGTGCATTGTCGATGAGCAGGACACCGGTCAGCGCCGTCCGAAGCAAGAGGAAAGCAGGATGTAAGTTAACGTTGCATCGTGTTTTATCTGAATTGGGTAACCTCCGGCCGCACTTCATGTCGAGGGTTCGCTGAGATTTCACTGATTGCATCCCACCTTTTTCAGATGAGACCTATCTGGAGTCTGGGGGGTTTTCTTCATTTGATGGTTTGAACGCCAGGACGCGTCCGTCGTCGTTTCCTACGTACAGCCACTTACCGAATGGGACGGGGGAGGAGGCAAAACGTTTTCCGGTTTCGTAGGTCCAGAGGGTCTTTCCGTTTGTGCGGTCGATGCCATACAGGCGATATTGAAATGTGCCGACGTAAATCATGTCTCCGGCAACTGCGGGGGAGCTGTAAATTCGTGAACCAAGATCTGTGGACCATTTCTTCTTGCCGTTCTTTAATTTAAGAGCATGCAAATGATGATCAAAGCCGGCCACGAAGAGGGTTTGGTCCTGAAGGGCCGGTGTGGACCAGATTGAACCGTCAAGTTGGTGGGTCCAGATCTTACGACCGGAGGGGGATAGCAGGAAAATATTTCCCGAGAGATCACAGGTGACAATGTTTCCCTCCGGGGTGATGACAGGTGAGGCGAAAACCCGGTCGCGAGTGGCGGTTTTCCAGAGGATCGTTCCGGTCTTTCGATCCACCGCGAGAAGTTGATGGTTATCCGTTCCCACGTATACGCGATCATCCGTGAGCGCGGGGGAGGTCCAGATGGCCGCCGGCGTCTCCTTGATCCAGATCGGCTGTCCCGATTCCAAATCAATTGCGTAGAGGGTTCCTCCCGTGTCGGCAACGTAGACCGTTCCAGCCGCGATAACGGGCGAAGAACGGATCGCTCCCTGAAGACGGGTTTTCCAGAAGATGGAACCTTTTTCTGCCCGTAGAGCATATAAAGTTTCATCCGTGCTACCGACCACAAGGATCCCCCCTGCAAGAGCGGGGGTGGCCGTTATGACATTACCTGTTTCATACGTCCATAGTTGATCACCGGTGGTTCGATTGAGTCCAAAGATCGTCCCGTCAAAATTGGCCACATAAATACGGGTTTCGTCAAGGATGGGACTGGTGTGGACCGGGGCTCCAGTTTGTGTGCTCCAGGCAATTGAGGGGCGTTTTTGAATCGGTGGAGCTTCGTATACGCCGGTATGAGTGAGATGACCGTGAAAGAGGGCTGTTCCTTCACTGGTGGCGTTTGAACGAGTCGACTGTGTGGACCTGGAATTTCGCGAACAGCGGCAGAGGAAGAACGAAAGAGCCGCGAACACGATGAGAGGGAATATAAACAAAAGACGGCCCCGGCTCCTCCGGTGAACCTCAGTCATAAGAAAAGTTATCCTGGTTGTTTTTCCACCACTCTTCCCACTTGCGGATCAGTTCGGATCGATCTCCAGATGGAAGTTCCCCAAAATCCTGACCCGTAAGATTCTGAAGGATAATATTTGCCCCCTCTGCGACCTCACGGTCCGTGTTTTTGCTTTTTAGCAGATCAATCAGGATGGGAAGGTACGCTTCTCCTTTCTGACGAACTTTTCGTGTTCCTTCATTTTCGGTGGGGAGGGCATTGGCGGCTTTCACGCAGAGCGGTTTTATTTCGTCCATTTTCTTTTTCCGAGCTTTCTGCTGGCGAAGTTCTTTTTTCTTTTTTTTCCAGTCGACTTTCAACCAGTATTGTTTCCAGTTTTTGGCGTTCTTGTTGATTTTTTTATTCGAGCCGAGGCCCTTCATCGTGTGAGGGGCTCTGGACCAATTGGTCATTTCTTTCAGAAGCATGTTCGCCTGCTCTGCCACCCATTCCGAGTCGGTTTCAAAGATCGCCTGGATAACGGCCGGGATTAATTTTCGTGCGGCATATTTATTTCGGAACTTCTCACGTTTTGTCTCCTTTTCCGAGCTGGCCATGGATTGACTATTTTTAAAGGCCTCGAGAAATTTGTTCATCAAATCACGGTCCACGTTCCATTCTTTGTTTGTCGACGAACTTGTTTTTTTTCGTTTCCGTGAAGTGGACGAGCCAGTTTCTTTTTTTGAAGAACGCTGGGGGGGGAGAGCTGAGGACGAATCCGGGGAACGACTGGAGCCGGACTTATTCTGGTCCGTTTTCCGACCGGGACTCCGTTGTTTTTCTTTTTTATCCACGGAGGAGCCGCTTTGATTGGTCTGGTTTCCATCGGAGGATGATTTGGAATCGGATGGGGGTTCTTTGTTATCAGAAGAGGACTGATTTTGAACGGGTTTGTCTCTTCCAGAGTTGTGATCCTGCTGTGGTTGGTTCGGAGTCGATTTCTGGTCTCCGTTCATATTCAAAACGATCACCAGAGCAATCGCAAGAATGGCCATCAACCCGAGTAAGATCGGAAGATCCGAATTTTTCCCGGAACTTCTTTTTTTCTTATATGAACGGTTCTTTCGGCTATTTTGTCCTCCCCCTCCTCCTCTACCTCGCGGGGAGTTTGTTTGTGAACTACCGGTTTGGGGGGGCGAGGAAGAATTGGACAACTCCTGCATTCCGGAAGGATTGGAAGTTACCTGCCCCGACGGTTCCGATTCAGGGGTTGAGGGGTCGTTCTGAGAACTTTGATTTGGCGATTTTGAAGAGGGGGAAGGGGTAACGTCGGAAGGAGGTTGGGACTGGCCAACAACCACCACGCTTCCGCAAAGCTGGCATTCGAAGTTTTTTCCCTCCTTAAACCCGCTTACATCGTACGATGCGTCACAATCCGGGCATTGCTGGAAGGTTTCCTGCTCGCCGTTTTCATCCATATGGGAAAAACGTATGAACCAGTCAATCTCGTAGGGGCAGCTCCCCCGATGACGAAACCAGATTCCGAACTGCCAAGTTAAATTGGAAGAATATTCTATTCGTCCGGCCGATTTTTTTCAACTCAGCAAAACGTTTTTCATCAGCCATCCGGGCGTTTCGTGTCACGCTGAAAATCAGGGGGACGATGAAACTCGATGCCGAAACACCTCTTTTAAAGAACGAGGTTCCTTTCCGGGTTCTTCGGAAACGGGCCGCCTGTGGCGTCACTTCTGGTCAAAAACCCACATTCGGGGTTTCTTCCTCGAAAATCCTTGCAGCCGACCCGTTTATGAAGAACTGAGGACGCGTATTTCACGCGTTGTCATGTTAGACCTCATCTGAAAAGGTGGCGTGCACTCAGTGATCCTTCAGCGGCCGGTCTGTACGGAATATTGACAAAAAAACCCAATTTAAGCGGGTTTTGAGGATATGACACCGCAGAGCGCCCGCTGAGGGATCATCCCGTACGGGACGGGCCGTATTTTGGCCGGAAAGCACGGATTTTTCCCTCGATTATGCGTACCCTCTGGCATAACCTCGAAAAAAATCCGTGCTTTCTGACCGAAAATACGGCCCGCTGAGCGTGCGCCACCTTTTCAGATAAGGTCTACTTACTGGAAAGAAACAGTTCCGCTTTGGGATACGATGCGGCGAAGCTAAACCAGTACATGTATGATACCGGAGGGCCTTCTGAACGGTCTGGATAAGTCACCGTCACATTTTTATCCGAGGAAACCCTGATCAGTATCTGCTGACCGGAAATGGTGTCCGTCATTGATCCGGAACCACCAATTTCCTTGATAAGTTCCTTGACGGGATAGCCCTTCCAGGAGTTTTTTGTTCGGACCACGACCATCATATCCTTTGTGTTCAGGCGGTCATGCGATCGTAGTTGTTTCACCGTAAAATACGTGGATTTCGACGAGTGGTAATCCTCAAACCGGTTCTCGCTGTAGTTGAGTTGATATCCTGTTTCATTTGACAGGACTTTTCCATTCGGGTGGTTCGATTTCCATGTTTTCCATGAAACGAGACGCGATGGGAGCAGTTTCATGGTCAACCCCTTTTGTGCCGCCGGGCCCGCTATGGCCCGAAGTTCAATCTGACTCCAGAGGCTTTCCCGAGAATCTTTTTTCTTCCGATCATACAGGAGAACGTTGGATTTGTACAGGAGTCCACTAATGCCAAATTCCCGCACCTCTCCGCCGATTCGCCGGTCAACGACCAGCGAGGAGTTGCAGAGCGGTCAGTACGTGACCGCCACCGGTACCCCACCCACGGTCCCGTTCACGTTTTCGTGGTGAATCAGAATGCGGATTGGGTAAGCCCGGGCTTCTCCGTTCAGATCCACGCCGATTACCTGATCTTTCGGCTTCAGATAATCGGCTTCGAAGACCGACACCATGGTTGGGTCGGTGAGGGCCGGAATGCCGTCTTTGGGTGGGCCGCCGGAGAGAATTTTCTCCGCCGGGACCAGGCTTTTTTTAAGGTTGAACCCATTTTTTTTGTACGGGTTTGCACAGGCGCTGGAGACCAGGGCGACCACCAGCAAGCAGAGGAGGGTGCAACCCAAATGTCTCGTCATCAGTTGTTTTATGTTGCAGATTGGTTGCCGACGGGATAAGAAATGGCAAACAGTCTCGGTTCATGTTTCAATTGGTTATAAATTATGCCATGAACAGCGTTTGGTTTGAACCTCGCCCGTTTTGCTCCGCTACCGGAGGTGTTCGGGCAGGTTCTTCAGGTGTTCTTTTCCGCTGATGATGGTGTCCTGTTCGAACATGATATGGATGGACGGTTGTTTCTGTCCTTTCAACTTGCCTTCCTTCACCGTAAACGCCGTTTCCACCGGTGCGTATTTCGGGCCCATCACCGTGGGTTTGACGGGAACCACGACGAGATGGGTATGGTGGTTCTGCTCCGACACCAGTCGTTCGTTCGGTTCGAGCGGCATTTCTTCGCCGGTAACAAGACGATAGCTTTTGTCCCGGACCACCTCGGTGGTCATGGCGTGAGTGACACGGATCTGGGGGCCTTCTCCGTTCACCCAGAGCTTGCCGACCGCCCAGTAGGCGGCGTAGGTGTACACTTCCGGCATGAGCGGGGATCCGGTGCCGAGCTTCCCGTGGTGACGACCGTCGATAAATACGCCGCCGCCGGTTTTATAGCCGGGCAGGGTAGGCATGAA
>CAZSFH010000132.1:0-2064 GCA_964606115.1 uncultured Planctomycetia bacterium
CGCCGTCGATGTCCCGGCTGTCGACCACGAAACACGACGGATAACCGTCCCAGCGATGCCAGTAAACCGGCTCGCCGTCGGCGCTCATAACCTGAAAGGAACAACGTTCGGCCCCCTCCTTAAACCACCTGGCCTTGCCCACCGCGCCGATGGTGATTTCGGCCCGACCGTCCCCGTTCCAGTCGCAGGACAGGGGATAATGCCATCCGCTCATTGTGACCCCTCCTTCGAGTCGGGCCGACCAGAGGGGACGCAGCCTGTGATCGAACATCAGCAGCTTCGCGTTTTTTGCGCGGATGTTCTGTGCCAGCAGCCGCGGCGCGCCGCCGGTCGGGCCCGGAACGGTTCCGATGTTCTGCAGATGGCTGGTCAGGGAGCGAGGGAATTTCTTGCGCTGAAGTATCTCCCCTTTCACGTCGGCCACGACAATCGCGTCGATCCCGTCGAGATAGATGATTTCGTTCCCGTCCCGATCGGGACGAATGTCGGCCGCGAGCATCTGGTCCGGATGTCCGCCGTCCTGGACGGGAAGGGAAAAGAGACGCGTCCCGTCATGGTCGAACAGAACGATCGCGTTGTGCCCGTTGGCGCAGATCTCTTCCTGCGGATCGTCATCGATGTTGAAGCTCCACGTTTTGTGCCCGTTGCTGTTGGTCTTTGCGTACTTCTCTGCCACCCACGCGGTCGTCCCGTCGGGGTTGAGCACGACCACGGAGGGATTTCGCATGAAATTGATGCGCGGGCTGGCGTGGGCGCGGATCCATTTGAAGTCGTTGCCGACCGTCAGCACGAGGTTCTTGCCCTCACCGGCGGTCACGTCGCTGTAGGTATGAAGGTCCGGGTTGTTGATATGCCAGGGCAGCTTCCGATGCCATTTGATCGAGCCGTCGCGGCCGTCGATGCAGAGGACGTGCCCGTCGTAGGTGACAATCGTCGCGTCGGGGTGGCCGTCGGCGTCGATATCGCCCACCGCCATCTGACTGACCTGCGGATGCTCGTCACGCGGCAAAACGTTCTTGCTTATCCAGAGCGTCTCGCCCGTTTTTCCATCCAGCGCGCGGATCCGGTTCTGGTTCATGGTGCGGGTGACGATCTCGAACGTCCCGTCGCCGTCGGTATCCATCCACCGGGCGTTGCGCACGTATTCGGTCTCCCCGTGCCGTTCGGTCAGGTTAAAATGATGCCGGATGAGCCCGCCGCTTTCGCCGGAGGCGGTGCGAGGAATCACGGCCCGATCGGACCAGAGAAAATGCGGCACGTCGTCAAACGATTTCGGTTCCGGTTCAGCCGCCGTGCCGGCGGCAAGTCCGATCAGGCCGGTCAGACCGAGCAAAAGCCAGCCGGGAGGAGCGATACGTGAGATGATGGACATGGAACGTTCTGGTTATTGAAGAGATGTTGTTTCACGAAGAAAAAAAGAGCAAGGAACCTCGCTCACTCTCCGCCCGTTCATCGTTTAAATCTACCCGTCCCCATCCCGCCGGTCAATCGATGTGAACGAATGCTCCGAATTCCGGATCACATTCTCGATCGTCTATTCCGTCGTATCCGCAAGGCTTCGGCAATCAAGAGAATTCGGATCGATTTGAGTGCACCAGTTTTACGCGCCCTTTCAGGGCGCCGGGATGAAGGACCCACCGGTTTCCCGGGGTTGCGCCCGCCTCCGGCGGACTTACCCCGGGGGATTTCGTTCGGACCCTTCGGGTCCTTTCTGCCTGCGAGAGTCTCGAACGGACCCGTCGCCCTACGCCCCGCTCCCCGCGTACGAGCGGATCTTCTCCTCCACCTCGGCCACCTTCTCCTGCATCTTTTCTTCGGAATCCGCCTCCAGGTTCAGCCGCAGGAGCGGTTCGGTGTTGGATTTTCGCACGTTGAACCACCAGTCGCCGGCTTCCACGGTTAATCCGTCCAGGCGGTTCTGGGAGCAATCGGCGTAGCGGGAGGAGAGGTGTTCGATGCATCCGTCCTTGTCGTCCACCTCGAAGTTGATCTCCCCGCTCTGGACGTATTTCCGGAACGGTTCGATCAGGCGGGCGAGGGATTTCCCCGTCGCGGCGATTCGAT
>CAZSFH010000132.1:2074-8084 GCA_964606115.1 uncultured Planctomycetia bacterium
TCGATCCAGCAGCGTCACCGCCGCCACGAGGGCGGAGTCCGCGTAATAATGGTCGCGAAAGTAGTAATGGCCCGACAGTTCCCCGCCGAACACGGCGTCGTGGTTCCGCATCGTTTCCTTGATAAACGCGTGCCCGACCCGCTCCCGAACCGGCTCTCCCCCGTTCTTGATGATCGTCTCCTCGACGATCCGGCTGCTCCGCAGGTCGTACACGACCGTACCGCCGTCATGTTCGCTCAGAAAATGATCGGCCAGGACGGCCGTGATCAGCTCGGGCGAAACGCGGTTCCCGCGGTCGTCCAGGAAGATGGCCCGGTCCCCGTCGCCGTCAAATGCAATGCCCAGGTCGTAATCGCCCCGCTCCAGTTCCGCCTGGATGTCCCGGGTGTTCTCTTCCTCCAGCGGATTCGGGGGATGGTTGGGAAACGAACCGTCCGGTTCCATGCAGAGGGTGGTCCAGTCCACGGCCAGGTCGCCGGCGACCCGGTCAAACACCGCCGCCACCGCGCCGTTGGCTCCGTCCGCGACGGCCGAGACCCCGGACAGGTCGTGGTTCACGAAGGAACGGAGGTGTTCACGGTAATCCGGAATTAGATTTACCTCGTCGACCGATCCGGTCGAGTCCGCGTCCGGAATGGTGGATCCGGCTTCGCGGCACCGTTTCTCCAGGTCTTTGATGCCCGTGTCACCGGAGATGGGGATCGCTTTCTCGCGCGACAGTTTCATCCCGGTATACTCCGGTGGATTGTGGGAGGCGGTGACCATAATGCCGCCGTCCAGGTTCATTGTGCCGATGGCGAAGTACGACATCGGGGTGGTGGTCCGGCCGGCGTTCACCACGTCCGCGCCGGCGCGGCAGATCCCATCGATGATCGCCCCGGCCACCTCCGGAGACGATGAACGAACGTCCTGGCAGACGGCGAGACGATCCGCTTCCAGCATGTTCGCAAACTCATAACCGATCCGGCAGGCAAGCACATTGTCGATTTCGTCCGGGTAAATCCCGCGAATGTCGTACGCTTTAAAAATCCCCATGTTGAGCTGGCTTTATAATTGAATGTAAGATCTCAAAGGGTTGGAAAATACGGGTCCGTTTTCAAATCCAGTACATGGAAAACCGACTGGAAGCTTCATTATAAACAAGTATGGAACCATAATCATGTGCCGGCCTGTTTTTTAGCGAATTCAAATCCTCCCCACACGCTCTCATTGAGGCCTCATCGAGTGGTCTGCACGGAATCGTAAATCATGATCAGCAAATACTTTCTTTGTGGTCTTAATTAAGGAACGTGTTTTCAAAAGAAAAACGGCATTTCTGAAAAATGTTTCTTGGACTTCGATATTTTGATGGATGACATAAAAAAAAGATCCATTCTGAGAAATTCCCGGTGCGATCCATGAACGGACCGGCTCAGGATTGTTGAACTGAACATTGGATCTCGAGTTCGTTGTAGTGCTCGGAGCGATAGCGGAGTGCACGTTGTTATTCCATCACGCGGGAAAGACCGTTGGGTATGGCAGGGGACCTCAAATTATTCCTCCCCCCCTCTCTATCAGCGCGTCCTTTTGAAACCAGAACGGCACGATGCACGGTCGGTCACCTACGTGAACGGGGACCATACGCTGAACGGTCACCGGACATTGAACAAGAAACAACGTCCACTCCGTTTCACTTCGTGGACTACAACAGAACACGCTTTCGAAAGGAAATCCTGTTAGACCCGGTCTGAAAAGGTGTCGTACACCTCAGCGGGCGCTCTGCGGTGTCATATCTCCTCAAAAACCCGCTGAAAATGGGGTTTCTTCGTCAATATTCCGTGCAGACCGCCCGCTGAGGGATCACTGAGTGCACGGCACCTTTTCAGACCGGGTCTATTTACATCCCTGCCGGATTCAGGTCAGGTGACGCCGTTAGACGTCTGCGTTGAGCCTCTTGACACTCAAATCTTACTTCTGTAACATAATTTCGAAATTCGAGCGTAATCTCTGCTGATGCCCGGAACGGATTTGATTTCAGGCATGCAGAAGAATCCAAAAACGTTTGTTCTGACCCTGGCCTGTTTTTATGCGTTGGCAGCGACCAACCTCTATCTCCTTCCCGCACTCATTCTATTTCCGGAATCTACCTCACCATCATCGACCCCGGCAGAAGCATCGGAGATCTCCGGTCAGACGAATACGCCAGTGTCAGCCGATGATTTGATCTGCTCCTGCTCACACTGCAATGGTCCGTCCGACGGCTCCTGCGAATGCACTCACTGCAACTGCGGTGTGAATGGAGCCTGTGGAATTGAAGGAGCCCCTTTCGACGAGGGGACGAATCAAACAGAACATCAGGGCGAAGCCCGATCTCAGATTTCAGGCTGTGGACAGCAGGCGGAGGACCTTGCCTATTCATCCCACCTTCGGCTGCCTCCTGCCGTGCTGAATTCTCCGGATCAGAAACGTTCACTCACCTCGTCTTCCATCCGTATTGAAGAAACCGGCTTCTTCCCGGCCGGTGTTCGGGAAACACCCGAGAAGGTTCCCAGGTGGGCATAACCCGCCAGGTACCACGTTAAACGGGTCGTCCGTGTCGTTGAAACCCGGCCGTTTTTTGATTGGATCCGGTGTTTCTGTGGTTTCGGTGGGTCGGGTCGGTCTCTGATTTCCACGGAAGGAACCTCTCTTTTTTGACCCGGCGATTCATCTCCTGCCTGCACCGGCGTCCCGTTGTCGGCTCGTTTTTTATCTGAACACGAGTGTTTCCTGTTTTTATGTTCTATTCCAATCGAACAAACGGGAGGATTCCTCATGAAAACGTTACGTATCATCACCGTATTGCTTTTTGTATCGATTTCGGTCACGGCGGTCGCCCAGCAGCCGGACGACACGCCCGATCAATCCAGTGAAGAACAGACGTCGGACCGCGAGAACGAACAGCAGAACAAGGACAGGAGACTCGAAGAAAAGGTCATCAGAGCCGAGGCACCGGACGACCTTCAGCCGCTTCTGTCGGGAGGACGGAAAACGAACGTTTCTCCGGAAACCGACACGAATCTCTCACCGGATTCCGCAAGCCTGATGGAACACGTACCCGGTGCGAACGTCGCGGATAGCGGCCCGATTAGCAGTCAGACGCACTACCGGGGCATGTTCGGCCCACGAATGAACACGCGAGTGGACGGGATGTATATCAACCCCGGCGGTCCGAACTGGATGGACCCGCCGCTCCATTACGCTCCGATGCCGCTGCTTGATCGCCTCGAAGTTCATCGGGGCATCGCTCCCGTCAGCAGCGGCCCCGAAAGCATCGGGGGATCCGTAAACGCCATCACGAAATCAAGTGACTTCACGGAGACGGAAGAATATCAAACCGGCATCGACACACTGTTGAGAGGCCGTTCCGTGGACGACGGATTTTCCGGCGGGGGCATCGCGTCCGTTGCCAATAACAGGAATCGGTTTCACCTGTTCGAAAGCACGGACGTTGGAGACGATATGGAATTCGCCGATGGCGAAATTGACGCAAGCGAACACGAACGACACACGTTCGGGGGCGGGTACGGCCGGAGAATCGGCGCCCATCATCAGTTTTCGATCAATGTTCAGCGAACGGACACCAACGAGTCCGGAAACCCGCAGCTTCCAATGGACATCCAGTATCTGGACACGGACATCGGTCGTGTTGATTACACCGGAACTTGGGAGAACCTCGAGATCAACGGCAAGCTTTACGCGTCGACGGTGGACCATGAAATGGATAATTTTTCCCTGCGTCCAGCGCCCGATCTCAACACCATGATGAACCCGGGACCCGCATTCGATGGAGAAGACCGTCGAATCATCCAGGCCGATTCGCAGGGGCTCGGCCTTGATTTGAACGGACGATTTCCACTCGGGCCCGGAGACGTGACCGTCGGTCTGAACCTGCATCGTGCCGATCATGAAGCGGAGGTGTTCGATCCCGACTCGGCTTTTTTCGTGAGTCCGTTTAACGATATCGAACGTCATCGGTACAGTATCTTCGGCGAGTGGGCAGGGTCCATCGGCGGTGGATGGAACATGCAGGGGGGACTCCGCCTGACCTACGTCGACATGAAAGCCGGAGAAGGAAAAGCCGGAGATACCATTCCGAACGGAGGAGCCACCCCTCCGCCGCTGGAGCGTCTGAGAAATCAGTTTAATTCACGGGACCGCACCGAGGAAGATTTCCTTGTGGATGCCACAGGGACGTTTTCCCGTGATCTTTCCGAGGAAACCACCATCGAAATCGGCGGGGGACGAAAAACCCGGGCGCCATCCTACCTCGAACGCTTCTCATGGGTCCCCATCGAGTCGACGGCCGGACTGGCGGACGGCAACAATTACGTCGGGGACGTGGGACTGGATCCGGAAGTCTCCCATGTGGTGGACGTCGGTCTGAACTGGGAGGATCAGCAGGACAGAGCCCGGCTGGCCCCCCGCGTGTTTTACCGGGACGTCCAGGATTATATCACCGGGGTCCCGTTTGACGACACGCCCAACACGAACGACTCGGCCGTGGAAACGGTCAGTAACGTGAACGGAGACGACGATCCCCTGCGGTGGGACAACACCGACGCGGAATTTTACGGACTGGATCTCCAGGGGATGTACCGGTTCACGGATCACCTGAAACTGAACGGCGTGGTCAGTTACATGGTTGGGCGGAACACGGAACTCGACGATGACGTCTGGCGTGTCCCTCCATTAAACGGCAACCTCGGCCTGACGTATGAACGGGAAACGTGGTCGGTCCGTCTCGGATCCGAATTTGCCGCCGAACAGGATCGGATCTCGAGGGTCAATGTGGAGAACGAAGCCGATACGTCGAATGATTCCACGTCCGGTTACGCCCTTGTAAACCTCTCGGCAAGCTGGACGCCGTCCGAGGGCATCAGGATCAGTGCGGGAATCGAAAACCTTTTTGATAAGGAGTACCGTCGACATCTCTCGGGGTTCAACCGGGTGTCCGGCAGTGACGTGGATCAGGGCGAACGCCTTCCGGGTGCCGGACGCAACTTCTTCCTTTCCGCGGCGATCACGTTTTAATCGGCATCACCAGACGGGTCAACCCCATGTTTGTACTCAACCAAACAGACCCCCGGCCCGGTCCTGATCGAGCGGTCGTCGGATTGGTCGCCCGGCTCATCGATGGTTGACATCGTGCGGTCAAACTCATCTATAAGGAAACCGACAGGGATACTTCCCGCAGTTTGAGTGACAACCGGGGTAATAGAGACGGCCCGTCGTCAAAGGAGACTGTGCGGCGCGGGAAATCCGTACGGAAGCGACCCTGGGGCGCAACAGGGTTCGGGAATACATAACCGAACGCTGGTCCGGACCGGAAGACGGAAAAGACCATCGTAATTGAGGAAGCCGGTTAGCCACGTTCACTTCCTGGTACTGCAGAGTTCAAGACGTTGATCGAGATCGGTGTCTTCAAATAAACTGTCCATGGTATCCTCGTTCAATGGGTTCAAATGAACGGGTTCGAATCTCATTGAAGAGGATACCTCACTTTTCAGATCCGTACTACTTACAACTTTTGTGACGTCATCGGCGAAATGGATGCATTATTCAACAAATCAATATGGATCTGGTTGATTTCGGTTACGCTGGTCTCGACGGGAATCAGCTTTACCCTCTTCGGCCAACGGCTTATTCACCTGTTTCTGGGGGGGATGGGGTTTTTGATCGGAGGGGTTTCAGGGTATCTGATCGGATCATCATACGGCGGCCGTTTCGGCGTTGCGTTATCAATTTTCAGTGTGTTGGTCGGAGGAATCGCGGGCGCCTTTCTGAGCGTTGCGATGATGTACGTGGATCTGTTTTTAATTGGCGCGTATCTGGGAGTGGTGCTTGTATCTGCTCCGCTGGCGATACTGGTTGCTCTTCTGGGCGTGTCCGTCAACATGTATATCGGATCGTACGCCGGGGTCGTGCTCGGAGGGGTTCTGCTCGTCGCGGCGCTGATCGGTGGATGGCTGTCCCTGGTTTACCGGCGGAT
>CAZSFH010000133.1:0-440 GCA_964606115.1 uncultured Planctomycetia bacterium
GCGATGATTCCGGTCCCCCGGGATGAATCCCGGGGGGCTATGTGCAGTCGTCCCCTCCGGGGACTCGCGCTCATTTATCAGGCATCACCGGCAGGAACGTAGATACGGGGTCCATGAACACGAACGTTTCAGACACCAGCCCCCCATCCTAAAGGAATCGCAGTCCCCGGAGGGGACGATTGAAAATAGCCCCGACTTTCAAGTCGGGGAAAGAAGGAAAACAGAAAAACACCGGAAGGATTCCCGAGCGAAGCGAGGGAATGGATCGTTCCTGGAACGCTCCATTCCCCCTTCGAAAACCCGCGCAAATAATCCGGCGACATCGCCGTGGGATTTGAAATGGTCACCCGTGGATAATGACGGAACAACCGTCACCGGCACACTGCAGGACAGCGATGGACACCATCTCTCCGTCGCCAAACCCGGCGGAGGACCGGTCC
>CAZSFH010000133.1:450-7958 GCA_964606115.1 uncultured Planctomycetia bacterium
ACATCAAAACGAAAACAAAACGCGATGCCTCCTCGATGCGCAGCGTGCCCTCATCTGAAAAGGTGACCCACAGCCGGAATAATGCACGGATTAATGGGATCCGAACGCCATGCCCTGATCAGTTCAGGGGATTGGATTGCTCGTACGATTCCTTCAGCTGACCGTCGGTGATGTGCGTGTAGATTTCGGTGGTGTGCAGATTTTCATGTCCGAGCATTTCCTGGAGCGTACGGAGATCCGCTCCGTTCTGAAGCATATGGGTCGCGAACGTATGCCGCAGGGTGTGGGGACTCACATCCTCCGATAACCCGGCTTTTTGCGCTTCATTTGACACAGCACGGCGGATGCTCCGTTTGCTCAGCCGTTTGCCGAATTTGTTACAGATCAGGGGACCGCTGGTGCCGGAATGAATTCGACCCTCGCTTTTCCAGGCCCGCAGGTAGGATTGAATCACGTCGATGGCTTCCTTACCAATCGGCACAACGCGTTCCTTGTTGCCTTTTCCCTGGATACGGACCGTCCGCCCGACCCGATCGACGTCTTCGATGTTGAGCTGCTGGAGTTCCGCGGCTCGCATACCGGTTGAATAGATGAGTTCCAGAATCACCCGGTTCCGCTGTCCGGTCAGCGTGGAGCAATCCGGCGTATTGAGCAATTTCTCCATCTGTTCCTCACTGAGATACTCCGGGAGGCGCTCGGTCAGTTTGGGATAATTCATCTTCTGGGTGGGATTGCGTTTCAGACGGCCCTCGTCGTTGACCAGCATATCAAAAAAGGAGCGAAGGGAGGCAAGTTTCCGGACCAGTGTACTGTTTTTATAACCTCCATCCTGAAGCTCGGAGAAATACGTATGGATCACCTCCGGGTCGATTTCCTCGATCGAACTCACGTCCTGTCCCTGAAGGAACGTCTCAAAATGTTCGAGGTCGGATCGGTACGCCCGGATCGTTTGCTCCGACGCCACACGACCGTTCGACATGTAATCAAGAAATTGATCGACCTCCCCGTCCAGAACTTCTTCGCGATCCTGTTGTTTCGTCTCGGTCATGTTTTCTCCGATCCGCTTTATGAAATGACGATGAACTCATCCACGCCGATGCACCAGGTTCCACCACTTCGTATCTTGTGCTGTGGTCTCTGGAGGGGTGGAACGTTCTCGCTGAAACTCATGTTGATTATCGGTCGCGCGAGCGCTGAAGCTTAAATGATCCCCGCACATCGAGTTTTGTTGTAATATGTGCTTCTTCTGGATATACTACGCATTCATTTGCTTCAGACCTTTTAAAACATGTTCCCCGGCATCCCGCTCCTGTTCCGTTAACAACAAATATCCCGGCCGAAAAATGTTCATCAACGATCATCGGTTTTTCCGGCGTTCGATCTCCTCTATTACCTTTGTTGGCTTCCTGTTGGTCGCCTTACTACTTCAAACATTACCCCTTGCCGCCGGGAATTCCCAGGACGTTTCGCTTGATCTCTCCGGCTCCACAATCGTGCTTCCGAACGACCCCCATCCGGCGGAACGGTACGCCGCCGAAGAACTCCGGCGCCTGATCAAACAGTCGACCGGACGTACGCTTTCCATCACCTCCGAGACCCGCTCGCAACACTCCCACCTCTTCGTCGGTCCCTCTTCGGCTATGCGGAATCGTCCGGTCGGATTCGACACGGAGAAGATGGAAAACGAAACGGTTCGAATTCGCGCGCGAAACGGGGACGTGGCGATTGCAGGGGGTAGTTCGAGAGGAACACTGTATGCCGTCTACTCCTTTCTCGAACGCGAGTTCGGCGTACGGTTTCTGACCCCGAACCATACGCACGTTCCTGATCGTTCCTCCCCGATCAAGGTGGAACGCAATTACACACATACCCCCCCCTTTCAATATCGTCACAGCTACTACCACCCCGTCAAGAAAGATCACGCTTTTGCGGCTCGTCTTCGAATCAATGCCATTCCCCGGAAAACGAAATTCGGGGGACAAACGAATTATCGTAACGTAAATCATACCTTTTCTCAGTTCGTCTCGTGGAACGAATATGGCGAGGAACACCCGGAATATTTTGCTCTCCACGACGGAAACCGCCCGAAGGGCGTCGACCGTCATCAGACGTACGAATTCCAGCTCTGCCCCACCGAGCCGGCGGTCCGCAAGATCATCATTCGAAAGGTGCTCAAGCGCCTTGAACAACATCCCGATCAGAAGGTCGTCTCGGTCAGTCAGAGCGATAACGGGCGCTACTGCCAGTGTTCGGACTGCCGTGCCGTCAACGAACGCGAAAACAGTCCAATGGGAGCCCAGCTCGAACTCGTGAACGCTGTTGCTAAAGCGGTGGAGAAAAAACACCCGGACGTCCTCGTCGGAACCCTTGCCTACCAGTATACACGGAAACCTCCGGAACAGATGAAACCGAGGGACAACGTGCTCATCCAGCTATGCAGTATCGAAGCCTGCCAGGTCCATGCCATGGACCACCCGGACTGCCCACTGAACGCCTCGTTCCGACGGGATATGGAGACATGGTCGAAGAAAGCGAACCACCTGAGCATCTGGAACTACAACGTCAATTTTTCCGACTACCTGGCCCCCTGTCCGAACATTTATAACATCGGAGCCAACGTAAAAACCTTCGTCAAACACGGCGTCATCTCAGCGTTCATGCAGGGAGACGCGGCGGCCGGAGGAGAATTCGCTCACCTGCGCAATTACCTGATCTGCCGGCTCCTGTGGAACCCGGACCTCAACCCGGACCGGGTGATCGACGAGTTCTTTCGTCTGCATTACGGAAAGGCAGCGCCGCAGGTCCGGACCTTTCTGGACACAATTCATCGCATGGCCCGCGACGGAGAACACCATGGAGACTGTTTTGCCACCCTCGACGAATACGGCCTGGACGCCCAGGAACTCTCAGCCAGCTCCGGTCGCCTGTTAAAAAAAGCCCGAAAACGAGCCGAGTCGGACGCCGTCCGGAACCGTCTTGAGCGATTGTCCCTGATCCGCAGCCGTCTGCGAATCCAGCCCCTGATCGATCACCTCCGTAAAATCCTTCGGGAGAAGGAATTCACACCGCTTCCGGAAAAAACCGCCACACGGATGGAACCGCGGTTCAACACCTTCATCGAAACCTGTCAAAAACTCGGGGTCGAACAGCTTACGGAAGGCACGGGTGTGGAGGAATTTGAAGCCATCGGCCGCGCCTTGCTGCGCAGCGGAGACGTGCCGGAAATTCTTCGTCAGTGGTTGAACCAATAAATTCGAACGGCCCGGACTCCGCTCCGCCCGTGAATAGGGGTTTTCGTGACCCTGCCCGACCCGATGTGGAGTGTACGTTGTTTCTTCTCTAAATCCGGTCCCCTAAAACAAAAAAAGCTCTCTCGCATGCGTGAAAGACCGTACATCGGTTCAGGTTCCCTTCTTGTCTAAAAAGACAGAATGTCCATCGGAGGTACCGTAACGTCCGTGTTCGGTCTTTTACCTCCGCCGGTTTTTTCCGGGTGGGAGAATAACGACGTGCACACCGCTATGCTCCGTGCAGGACAACAGATACCCGCCTTCAAAGGAAACAGTGCTTCCGATCCCCCGGAGTCCCGGCCCGATTTTCAGATCCGGTCTATTTCGTCACGTTTTTGAACGTGCCGGGACGAATCCACCATGTCGGCCGCTTTTTGCCGTTCGGATAGTAATTGGTCTCCTCAACCAGTGATTTGAGAAAAGACCCGTCCCCGCCGATCTGGATACCGTGGATTTTCATCAGGCGAAACTGATTCATCCGGTTCATTTTCTGGTAAAAATCGTTGAACAGCGGTGCGTTTTTTTTCGTTAAGTCGTACTGTCCGAAATAGGGCTGTCCATCGGTGGCGAGATAAATGGTATCGGGACCGACCTTCCCCGGACCGGTTCGAACGACCTCGTCCGTCATCGGTTGACCCCCGACGTCTCCGACCATGAACCCGAGTTCCATGGCATCGAAAATCGCGGTGGCGTACCGCATTTCCACGTTCTGAATAAACCGAAAGGCTTTCGCTTTCACCTTCGGCTTACCGGGCAGAAGACTCTTCCGGTACCAGATCGTCTCGTATCCCGCAAAAAAGATAATATTGAAGAGCTGGTTTTTACGAAGCGCCTTGATCGATTTCATCAATTCGTACTTCGCCACCTCCATTTTCGTCGGGTTGTCGGGCAGATCGGGAACCTGAGGGCCTTGATCATTGTTGCCCTGACCACCGGCGTCTCCCCCCGTATACGTTGCATCACTCTGCATGGATTTGGATGCATCCACCACGAAAAGCACCCGATTGCTTACGATGGGTTTGTCATAAAACATGGCCCGGGTCTGATCACCTCCGGCATCGGCCTGATCCTGTTTGTCCTTCTGCTTCACCTTCGCAAGGTTTTCATCTCGCTTCGCCGGTGGTTTTAACCCCTTGTCCTTGTTCCTTTTCCACCACATACGCCATTGCACAATCCGGTGCCCGAACGCTTTACCCGTCATGTACTCGAGGGACTCGATGATCTCCCGCTCGATTCGCCCGCTGTCCAGCTCGTCCAGGCGATCGATCAACACGGGAACGGATTTCACGGTTCCGATTCGGGAGAGTGCGTGGACGGCCACGTACTGCACCGGCATCTTCGTACCTTTGATAAAGTTTTGAACAAGGTCCTCGGCGGATTGCCGGTTCCGGCGTGCAATAGCTTTCAACAGTTCGATCCGGACCTTGAAATTCGATTCCTTTTTTAACCGCTCCACAAGCCCCTTCCCACTGAACGGATCGGACTGCGCACCGAGCGCGTACGCACTCACGGCTCGAACCGCCCAATTTTTGGAGGACAATCCTTTTTCCACGAGGGTTTCCACCCGCTCTTGCTGCTCAATGTTCGAGAGAAACTGATACGTCTGCCGGTACAGGACGTCCAGGATACTTCCTTTCAGCGTGTAGGGAAGACGCTTCAAAAGCAGCTTCCCGGCCTCCTTGTTTTTCCACTTCGTTTTTTGAGGTATGGAATAAACTTTTCGATCGTAACGTCGTTTTTTCTGGCGATTTTTTTCGGCCAGTTTCTGTGCGTTCCCGAACACGTTCAGCAGAACGTCCAGGGATGACTCCGACGACATCGGAACCAGAGGCTTGAGAAGTCTGCCCTTCATGATTAACAGCATCGAGGAAACGTCCGGGTTCCTCATACCATGTTCCCGGACGAACGACACGAGCCATTCGTCTGGGGCGTGTCGGGCAAGTGTCGTTCCCCCGGCGCGGATCACGGATCCGACGTTTTTCCAATTCCCGGAATTGTAGTGGTTTATGACCGACTTTTCCTTGTCGCTCGCGTTGAAGGCCCGTCCGTGTTCCTTTTTTCGTTTCGCCAGCACATATTTCGTTTCCACGTTTAGCAATTGACGGGCCAGTTGTTCCATCTTCCGACCGATAAGCTGAAACGCCTTCTTTTCACCGGTCGCTCCGAGCGTTTTTATTGCTTTCTTCTGCCGTCCCCGATCCGTGGTCTGGAACGCGTTCCGAAACTCACGGCGTGCCTCCGAAAAGGACTGTCCGACCGCCGAAACCGAAAGAAGGAACACATACAACAGGGAAAGAACCGCTACAGAACCCTCTTTTTTCATGAAATCACGACGATAAATGGATTTTTCTGAACGCACGGATCATCAGATTCATTGTACTGTTCATTCAACCTCTTTTCCAAAATTGTGGTCACAAGACGTGTCACATGTCAACGAGAAGCAGGTCTTCCCAGAAACTCCTACGGACCTAACATGACAGGTTCCAGAAATCTCCTCTTTCTCGTCAATCAGAAATAACCGGTGACGAACCCGACCCCCATAACGATCAGAATGGTGGCCGAGATATGAGGAAAGTACGGCTTCATCCAGTGCACCCGCTTCTCGAAATAATGAAATCCCGCCACCAGCAGCAGGGTCATGCCGACAATGCCGGCAATCACGGTCACGGCGTACGCCATCATCAACTCCAGGCAAAGCACCGATCCCGCGCAGAGCGCGATGATCTGGAATTCCTCTTCGTGAATAAATCCCAGCAGAAACGCGAAGCTCGCGATACCCCACAGCCCCCGTTTTTCAATCTCTTCCGAATCCGGATGATCATGATGCTGATGCGTATGTTCATGATCAACTCCCCGCTCGTGATGATGATCGGACGAATCACCGGAACTCCGCGAGATCTCCTCGTCCGATTCTTTTTGGGTTGAAGCCGTGGATAAAAGCTCCCAGATGCCCAGTCCGATTAACAGCAGACCCGCGATAATCCCCAATGGTCCCGCAATCTTGACCCCGCCCGGCAGCACCGTGGGATCGTTCGTCGCCTGCAGGTTCAAATAATGCTTTGCGAAAAAAAACAGAAGCACCACGGCGATACTGCTGATCAGATGACCGATTCCGAGCACCAGTGCGGCAGCCAGACCCCACAGCCACTTTCGAGGACGGTCAAGGGCCGCGGAAGCGGCCACGGGCCATCCGTGACCCGGTTCGATCCCGTGAAGGAACCCGAGTCCGACAGCGGCGGCAAACAGTCCAATGGTCGCAGAACTCATTTATTTCACGGACCATCCGTTGCTGGATTGAACAAACGACACGGAACCGCCTCCCGGCACGGTCACGGTAATTTCGCCTTCGCTGTGATTGTACTTCGGAGGTCCGATGCTTTTTCCTTTCGGCATCGGGAGAAGAACCGTGATCAGCGGATTTTTTTGTCCGCCGTGTAGTCGCCGGTCACCGGGTGCCAGGCGATCTTTCCCTTGTTCGCAAGTTTTTTGAACACCCACGAGTCTCCGAAGTCCCGTGACTGTTTCTGAAGCGTCAATTTCGGCCCGAACGTCCAGAGCCCGACCTGTGCCTTCTGACCGCGGATCACAGCTCCGTTTCCCGACGAGAGAATTCGGGTCCGATGGGCGGCCTGGTACTGAGCCGTCACCCGGTTCTTTCCGGCTGGAACGATGTCATCAAGCATCACCACGGCACGGTTTCGAAGCATGACGATCGTCCGCCGGACCCGTTTCGCGTTGCCGTACGACTTGCTGGAATCAACCACCATCAGACGCGACCCGCCGTTTTTTCGAGCCTTCAGGATTTTGGACCCGGACGTCCCCGGACCCTTTCCATTGATCAACGGAAGCGTATGCATTTGAGGTTTCCCCCTGTGGTACCCCGGATCCAGCAGAAACATCTCTCCGCCCGCATACATCACTATACTTCCGACGTCGGGCTGCTTGTGATGGCTGAGCTCGCCCCCCGATCCTTTGACCCCCACCACGAGATTCGGTACGAAACCGCGGCCGCTTCGCATCACGCCCCATTCCATTTTCTCGAGCCGGGAGACCGTGGGAACGCCGGGAAAATTCCGGGGCCTCGGAGCCCGACCGCGAAGAAGAGCGGCGAGCGCCTTAAACGCTCCCCGGCTTTCGACAACCACATCCGGACCGATCGATCGCCCGGCCCTGCTCGCGATCCGGGACGTGATCGGCGAAACCGAGCCGCTGGCGGGG
>CAZSFH010000134.1:0-4254 GCA_964606115.1 uncultured Planctomycetia bacterium
AGATGGTCGAGATGGCCGGGGGTACGCCCATGAACGAACCCGGCGCGCACTCCATTGAAACGTCGTGGAAAAACGTGCGTGCGTTTGATCCGGATCGGATTATTGTGATGCCCTGCGGGTTCTCACCGGAGCGAACGCGGGAGGAAATGCAGGTGCTCCGGGACCAGGAAGCGTGGCAAAACCTCAAGGCGGTGCGGAACGGTTGCGTGCATGTGGTGCATGGATCGTATTATTTCAACCGGCCCGGACCAAGAGCGGTGACCGGTCTGGAAATCATGGCCTCCCTGATTCATCCCGATACATTTTCGGACCTGGACCTGCCGGATGACGCTATTCTGGAAAGCGCATGAAACTACTTTTTCGGAGCGAACCGGTAAAGGAAGCCGTTAAAGGAGCAAATATAGAGTTCACCGTTTCGATCGGTTCCGAACGAGGAGGGACTTTCGACCTTGCCGAGTTTGGTGAGACCGGTTTTTTTCGTGCCGTTAAACTTCAGGGCCCAGATATTTCCGCTTCCGTAGTCCCCAAACACGTATAATCCCTGGAGTGGGGGAACCTGTTTTCCGCGATACACGTATCCACCGGTTACCGAAACACCGTCGTCCCGGCCGTATTCATGGATCGGATCGATCAGTTTGGTTTTGGGTTGCTCATCCTGTTCGAACGGATGCTTGCCCTCACGGATGTCCCAGCCGTAATTCCCGCCTTTTTTGACAATATCAATTTCCTCGTACTTGTTCTGGCCGACGTCCCCCGCCCAGAGGAGACCGGTTTTCGAATCGAATGAAAACCGCCAGACGTTCCGGAGACCGTAGGCAAAGATTTCCGGACGCCCTTCCTTCGAGCCGGCGAAAGGGTTGTCATCCGGGATTCCGTACGGTTTGCCGTTTTCTTTCGAGTCGACGTCGATTCGAAGGATGGAGCCCAGCAGAGTGGTGGGATCCTGACCGGTTTCTTTGGGATCGCCCGCCGATCCCCCGTCTCCTTTCGTGATATACAGATATCCTTCCGGGCCGAACGCCAGGTGGCCGCCGTCATGGTTCCAGTACGGTTGATTGATTTCCATCAGGATCCGTTCCGAGTCCGGTTGAATCTTGCCGGATGACGGATCGACGGTCCATTCGGAAATAATATTCCGCCGGCGTCCTTCTGCGGCGGTGTAGTCGAAATAGACTTTCCGGTTCTCGGCAAAATTCGGATGAAACGCCATGCCCAGTAATCCTTCTTCATTATTCCCGTTGTCATCCCCGGGACTGCGTACCTGTTCACGAATGTCGAGAACCAGCTTTCGCTCGTCGGACGTCACACCGGAACGGTTGGGAAACCGATAAACCATGCCGCGCTGTTCGATGACGAACAGGTGCTCTCCCTGATTGTCCGGGGCAGTGACGTAAACGGGGCGCTCAAATTGCAGGTTTTCGAAAACCTTCTTGATCTGAACAGGACCCTGGCTAACCGCTTCCTGAGAGGTGCAGGTGGCGGATGAAAGAATTACGACGAGAAAGAGGGAAACGATTCGTCGGTACATGGTTGTTTGCCGGCGAACGGAATCAACGACGGGAACGAATGCAGGTTCGGAAAACGGATCTGACCCCTTCTTTCAATGCCGAAGCGAGGAGATCGACCGTACCACGCGACAAATTCGCTTCATCCGTTCTCCGTAGACCAGTCGGATAAAAGAAATTCGAGGAAGCCATCTCCTCGATGAACGGAAGCGTAAGTTAAAACCACCTCCGGCTCTCAGCAATCTCCGCCCTCGATCCTGAGAACGATTCCAGGACCAAACGGACGACGCTGACCGCTGGTTTACGAGTTTCGGTCAGGAATTCGGCGCGTGAAGAGACGTTCACCGAACATCCTGACATTCTAAGCTGTCCGGGGTCGTGGTGCAAATTCCGACCGTCGAAGCGTCGCTCCGGAAAGCCGGAATCCCGAGCGTTTCTCGCGAGGTCATCGTGGGTGGAAAATTGTAATTTCGGGGCTGGATCGGTAGAATGGATCGTATCATCCTCGTCGGTGGGGACCGACTCCGGACGTTGCCGGGATGAGGTCGTAACGGAGCAGGAGGCTTCGTCGGACCTTCATCGGCCGGAAGCAAAATCGATTTTTTCTTCCTGGAACAATTTGTCGGGGGGACGACGTTTAGTGCACAATTTCGTGTGCTGGATACGGAGAACCCTCAATTTGTACGGAGGATTTCTCATATGACCTGCAACAACACGTTTGAGGAAACGTTAAAACCTCACATGAACTACCTTTATTCGTTTGCCCGGTACATTACCGGGGATGAAACGGAATCGAAGGATCTTGTTCAGAAGACGCTGATCCGGGCCATGGATCGGTTTCATCAGTACGAAGAAGGAACCAACCTCCGTGCCTGGCTCAGCCAGATCATGAAAAACCTCTGGATTGACGAATACCGGAGCCGGGACCGCCGTTCGGAACGTGAATACAAGTACGCCCGGACGAACCGGGACCTCCGGTGGGAGTCCCAGAACAGATGCTGCAGCGAGGCGGAGAAGCATGACTCGGAAACGCTCCTGAACAAGTGCGTTTCCGATCGGATGAAGTCAGCGCTTCTCTCGATTCCGGAGAAGTATCGGAAGCCGTTCCTCATGTACACGATTCAGGAACTGAAATACGAGGAAATTGCCGAGAAGATGGATTGTCCGCTCGGCACGGTTCGCTCGCGTATGCACCGGGCGAAACAGCTTCTGAAGTCGGAGTTGAAAGACGTGAAATCGGAAATGGAACCGTTTCGACGTCCGGGTATTCCCGACTGATGAACGCTTGCTGCATCTCATTCCAGGGAGGTGGGGTGCTCGTTGGGGGTTCGGAGTGAAACCTTCATTTCGTTGTGATCCTCCTTTCTTTTTTGCTCGTTTTCGGTCGGGCGTGGTCTTTCCGTTCCGGTCTGGCACTCCATCTGTTGCCGTCGGATCGACCAATTCCATCCCGTACATCGGGAACAAACAGGGGCCGGCAGAGCGTTAACATTCCAATTTGGTCATCATCGCTCCTCGAATTTTCTCGGAGATTCTCATGTCCGATCGAACCTCTTTCAAAAAAGCTGTTCTCCCGCATCTCGACCATCTTCACGCCGTGGCCCGTTCGATGATTCGAGATCGATCCCGCACCGGTGAACTGGTGATGCAAACCCTGATTACGGCCCGGGACCGGTTTGATCGAAACGCAACACAGGGTCATATTCGTTCATGGCTGACGGACATCATGAAATCACTGTGGACGGATCAGTTTCAGGAGACTCGATGTTCGACGACAATCCGGAGAGATCACGAACCGGAGGTCTTGAGAGCGTCCGGATCCGATTTGGGAACAGCCGAGGAGCCGGAGGTTCCGGATCTGTTCCAGCGGGACGATGTGCGAGAGGCCCTGATGAATATACCCGCGAAATTCCGACGCACTCTCATTCTTGCGTCCATGGAGGAGATGGACGAAGAAAAGTTGGCCCGTGAACTGGATCTTTCGATCTCCACGGTCCGGCACCGGATCGTCCGGGGGCGACGGCTTCTAAAGTCGGAACTTGATAGCCGCATGTCCCGGATGGAGCCCTTCCGACGAGGGGGTTCGGATGGGACTGTCCATCATAAAAACGACGAGACCGAATCTTCGAATCCGGAGTAATCTCTCGTCTGTTGTCGTTGATCGGATCTTGAATCTGGGGTGAAGATACGGAATGATAGGGGGTCGATTGCCTCCGCAGGTTGGGTTCTGAAGCGCTGGGAGAGATCTGTTTTAGATGCTTTTCCTTTCGCTGATTTTGATGGGAGACGCGAGGATGTATCGCGAGAAATCCGCACCGACAGCGCCCGCGAATCGTTTCTTTGACGATCGAACGTGCTGTATCGGGAGACCGGGACCGGATTCCGCCGGGGGAACGAAGGAGTTCTGTTCGAGAATGATTTATCAGGGATCACCTGGGGGTCTTATGAAAAAACCGATCAGATCTGCACTTGTCGTCATTTTTATTTTGATGTCCGGGTGTGCTTCGCTCGAATCCAATCCGGAAAAGGACGATTCTCTTACCTTCGTTAGTTCCCCGGACCTGTTTAACTTTGACATACCAAATCCCTGGCCCGGATACGATTCGGCGGTGGACTGGTATCTGAATCGAATAAAAAACAGGAATCCGGACTATTTTCTTGTCGCCGGAGATCTGGTGAACGGACACTGGTGGAAAAACGGTCCGAAAGCGATCGAACACATGGGAGCGATCTATTACCTGGGCTGGAA
>CAZSFH010000134.1:4264-7859 GCA_964606115.1 uncultured Planctomycetia bacterium
CGAGCTGGGAGATGATCCGTGGGGAAACCAAAAAAAATTCAAGCTGACGAAGAAATTTGAAGAAGTGTACGTCCGCTACCTGGACCCCCCGCGCAACGGACCGGAGGGCATGGAAGGACTGGCGTACTACGTGAAACACGGAAACGCGCTGATCGTCACCGTGAACACCTTCACGCGGATCAACGGAAAGATGCATTCGACGGTGTTTAACAAACAGCTCGCATGGTTCAAGAACGTGCTCAAGAAGTATGGACCAGAGGTGGACTTCATCGTGGTCCAGGGACACGCCCCCGTGTTCGGAGATCTAAAAAGCAGCAGTTCGAGCAAGATTATGGTCGAGAACGGCACGGACAGCCAGTTCTGGAAGGTCATGAAAAACCACGGCGTCGACCTTTACCTGTGCGGCGAATTCCACGCGCTGAACGTTGACCGGAAAGACGGCATCTGGCAGATCGTGCACGGCACGTCCTGGGGTCGGATCGGCCACAAACAGACGTACCTGGTCGGGAACGTGAGTTCGAATCGCATGAAGCTGAGAATCAAAAAATTCCCCCTGAAGGTGACCGGCGATCACATGTGGAACCTTCACAAATCCCGGGGCCCCCGCGAAAACGTAGCCATTCCGAAATCCGTACGGAAGAACGGGCCCGAAACGGTCGGGACGGTGACGATTCGGGCGGACGGCGGGAAAAAGACGGAGACCGGAAATACCGGTGTGTTTCAGGAGTAGCTCGCCGTCACATTTGAATGCCAGATCGATTCCCTCTGACCGGTAAGAAAGGACCCGGTATCGTCCTGGATCTATTCGACCTCACGAAACAGGAGATAATCGAGTGATATCTGATTGTAACGAATATGCAGCAGCAGGAGAAAGAAGCTGAGGGAGTAGATCATCTGCAGCGCTACGGTTTCCCGCTCCTGTTTTAGTGACATCCCAATGATCAACGTGGCCATAAACAGTTCTCCTGCCAGTAGGGACCAGCGCGTTTTCAGTCCGACGATCAGGAGTGTGCCAAGGGCAATTTCCACAAACGGAATGATCCACCCGTACGCGGTTGTGAAACCACCCGAGAGCAGGGTTCCCTCAAACGTTTTCGTCACCCAGTTTACAAACCCCGTGTAATCACCGAACACGCGGACGGCCCGTGCATGAAAAAATTCACGCCAAGTACGAACCGAAACCCAGCGTAGCCCAGGGCCGGGCCGCCGGTTGTCTCAATCTTCGAACCCGCTTCTGTCATGGCTTCGAGGGAGGAGAGTTAATTGGAGATTCTCGTTGATGCTCTTTCGGCATCGGCTGCGCCGAACTCCATGTTCTTCCGCAAGACTCGTTTGCCAGCGAAACGAGCGTCTTTCATCGGTCTCTCAGGCATATCGATGAACGCTTGATTTTGAACGGCCGGCGAACCAAACAACTGCTCCTCTCGATCTCGATGTGAACGAGACTCGACCTGCTCAGGTTCCGAGCAAGAAAGAATTCATCTGCGATGAAGGTCAGTGGATCAAGGAGAAGCATTAAAGTTCAAGTTCGGACACGGATTCCACCTCAAATTGAAGAACCTCGGGTTCTCCGGCGATCAGATCGGGTAGTGCCTCTTCAAACGACTTGAAGTGTTCGGTCTCCAGGTGGGCCTCAACGGCGGCTTCGCTTTTGTACTGTTCGATAAATCGCAGCACATTTGGATCGTTCACATCGGTTGTCGCCCGGTAGTTGATGATCCCCTCTTCAGCACGTGAAGATTCGGCAAGCTCCTTCACGAGATCAAGGGCTTCGTCTCGTCTATCGGGATCAATCGGAATCGAAGCGTGAATGACGATCATGACGGATTCCTCTGGAACAGGTTCAGAAGCGACTTGTAACGCGAACGAGATTCGGAAGAAATGTCCGGCCTCAGGGCGTTTAGATTCGGTACAGCAGGACGGCGTGATCAGTTAGCGAATTGCTGAGAAATCATGTTCTGCTGATGATCAATTATATCGAATCTGGTAGAGACAATCGAAGAGCTGGTTGAAATTATAGCCGACCGAGTGCAATATTTTCAGCAGGATGGTGAATAGGGAACCACTTGAGTTCGTTGCCATTCAGTCCCATGGGGTTGAATCGGTTCCTGAAGTCACAAAATCACAAGACCTGCTGAGGCGAAAACATGAGGAAAATCTCCTGGAATGAATAAACTTGGAAAGATAATATTCAATGATTTTTTTGACTATAACGTTTTTCTTGATTTCCATGTATAAGTCAGCGTTTAAAATTCCAGATGTTCTTCGATATTTTTTTGGAAGCTAAGTTATGGAATTTTAATATCTGGTTTAGTATTTATGTCGAGAATTCGGAGGGAACTCTGCGCTATTGCACACAACTCGTTTCGCTGACGTTGCGTGGTTTTTTCAGCGATGTCCTGGACTACTTTTTCGAGTTCGATTTCAGATCAAATTTGATGACGTCCGGGTGGTTCGCGACGTAAACGGTTCCTTTAGTTTCATCGACCCACATACTCAAGCTGTTAAACGTCAGACCCGGCACCATCATGATTTTTTCGAATGAGAGCGTTTCGACGTTATAACGGCCGATGATCGTTCGGGGGGAGGTCGTTTCGCCTTTCTTCGCCATCGCCACCCAGTATTCATTTTTCGCATCAGCCTCCTGAAACGATCGGAGGGGCCTTTCTCTACTGGAGTGGGATCCGGAGTGGGATAGGCGACGCAGTTGAGTCAGGGGACGAACGGTGCCCTCGACCACTTCTATTGTTCCACTCTCCGGGTCCAGTGAAAGATGAGGAAGGTCTGCAGACGACGTTCCGTTTTTTTCGTCGTCCGAAGCGGGGGAAAGGAGGACGTTTCCCGTGCCCGGAATGAACGTGAACGGAACGTGCCGGTCCGTTAGCTCCGGATGCTCCACTCGGAATGCCTCCTTCGTGTCAACGCGGATTCGTTCCAGCACGACCTTCTTCTTTCTCTTCCGCTGAGCGATGATCCAGGACCGATCCGGGGTCCCCAGTACGTCACGGTAGTTCCCTTTTTTGTAAAGTTTCGTTTCCGTTGAGTTCTGCTTCCTGTAGATGCCATTCTGTATCTGGTCTTTATCCGTGCCAGGAAATGATGGTAGCTTCTCCGCTTTGCTGATGAAAACCCGCTTCGGAAGAGCCGGGAAGCCCTCCGGCATCCCGGAACGGTTCGTTTTCGTATCGTCTTCCACCGTTTTCCAGGTGATATTACGGCTCTTGAAGGGGACGTAACTTACGTTTTCGAGGAGATACCACGTGGTATCACGGTGCCGGTAAACGGCTAAAAGATTCCGCTCGCGTTCCGTATGGAGAACCCGGAAACCGTCGATTTTTTCCGAACCGTCATAATGGGCCTGAACCTCCCCCCTCTGCCAGGTCCTGTAAAAAAGGTTCACCAGCCGGTGGTAGACCGTTCCACGGGACATCGACTGCCCTGGATTGTCCATGTACAACCCGCGTCCACCCCGTCGTGTGAGATGATAGTAACTAGACCCGGTCTGAAAAGGTGTCGTACACCTCAGCGGGCCGTATTTTCGGTCAGAAAGTGCGGATTTTACCTGAGATTATGCCAGAAGGTGCGCATAATTGAA